>CAIXSY010000191.1 GCA_903922175.1 uncultured delta proteobacterium
TGCTCATTAAGTGTGGGTAATTCGAAATCTTGAACTTGCACTTGAACTGTTCCCGATTCCTGCTCCTGCCCCTTATCCTCTTGATTGGAATAGGAAAAGGAGCGGGAGCAGGAATCAGGAGCGGTTCAAGTGCAAGTTCAAGCAAGCTTTTTTACCCGGACTTAATGAGCAATTACCACTCTATTTTTCCTTATGCCAGGCTGCTTCCGTGACGTACCTGGCTCTGCTTATCTGCATAGTGTTGGTGTGAAAGGTTCTCGCACCGAAGGTGGGCTAGGTCTACCCTTTTTGTGGCGTTATCAACGGCTGCAGCATGGTGCAAGAAAAGGGTAGACCTTCGTCCGCCATCAATGCGTTTTTACGCCAAGACTTTTTGCGGACGGTATAGCCTGCCATGGATCGATTGCGCAGTAAGGGCAATCTGTGGTTAAAACCATAAGGGGGTATTTTCTATGGTAGGAAAGGCATCAAATAAAGAGCAGGAATATTTTATCGCCCAAGAGGTAGCTCGACTTAAGGAGCTACGCCTTGCCCATTTTAAAAAGAGCGAAGCTGAAGAGCGCCGTAAGATGCGCGAGCTTCATTACATGCGCTGCGCCAAGTGTGGTCAAAAGATGGAGACCACCACCCTGGCGACTGTGGAGATAGATATCTGCCCAGACTGTGGTGGCGTGTACCTCGATGCCGGAGAGCTAGGCAAGATAGTCGATGAAAAATCACGTGGCCCATTCTCCACGGCGCTGGGAATCGCGCGCCGACTTTGGAAAGCGTAATTGGTCAATAAGTGTGGGTAATTCTAAATCTTGAACATGAACTGCTCCAGATTCCTGCTCCTGCCCCTTATCCTCTTGATTGGAATAGGAAAAGGAGCGGGAGCAGGAATCAGGAGCGGTTCCAGTGCAAGTTCAACCAAGTTCCTTTTGCTCGGGGTTATTGAGCAGTTACTGGAAAGCTAAGTAACCTGCACTCAGGCGGCCTACTCGATACTCGGATAGCAGCTGAGCTAGCCCTTGCGGGACCTGCCAGATCGGTTAAAATGGCTCCGGATCGTAATAAAACGCGGGTAAAATATGAGGTCATGTGCATACCGGCGAGCGCAGCAGTGCGGCGCTGCGTCGATTAAGAGTTTGTTGGCAGTGCTGGCTTTCATCGCCGTTGCCGCGGCTATTTTCCTCTTTCTCTTTGGGCAGGTAATTCAACCGGGGAATATTGGTATTCGTCAGATCGCCTTTGGGCCCTACAAGGGATTTTCAGAGAGGGCGCTTCGTCCAGGATATCATTGGGTGGTCCCTTTCTACTCGCGCATCTATCTTGTTCCTCAGACTGTCCAGGTAATTGACTTTCATCGCGAGAATAGCGGCGGCAGTTTCGAACCACTTGAGGTTCCAACGGCAGATCGCGCCATGGTTAATGTCGATGTTTCAGTACTCGTGCGCTTTGATGCCTCAAATAAGGTCTTTAGCCTTGGCGTGGAGCCGTCAGCCTGGGAGCAGGCGATCCGTGTCGCCGCCAGAACGGCATTACGTCAGTCGCTGAGCAAGCTTGATACTGCCGGGTTTTACAGCCCGGAAAAACGCGAGGCCAACCTGGCCGACGCCACAGCTATAATGAAGGCAGAGCTGGCGCCGCGAGGCGTCGAGGTTCAGGGTGTCTTGCTTCGGCGCTACACCTATGAGGCTAGCTTTGAAGACTCGATCTTTAGGAAGAACCTTGAAGAGTTGAAAAGAGAGATTAGCGTCAAGGAGGCTGAATACGCTAAGGCCGAGGGCGCAGTGGAAAACGTAAAAAGCGACTTCAACGGCAAAATGGCGGCGACAAAAGAGAAGGGGGAGACCGGCGCGGCGATTATACGCTCCGATGGCGAGCTTTACGATGCGCAGCAGCGCGCCCAAGGCGATCTTCTTGTCGCTACCGCCAAAGCTGCTGTTGATGCGCAGCGCGCTGGGGCGCTCGCTCGGGCGCAAACCGCTAATGTTTATGTGGCCCGAGAGCTGGCTCCGCTCCTCGGGTCTCTCAAAGGTGGGGTAATTAGCGGCATGGACCCCTACGATCTCGATGCATGGGTGAGCCGCTTGGGCATCAAGGAGGGGAAGTAGCATGAGTACCTATCGATTAGTCGTACTGGTCTTGATCTTGGCTCTTTGTGGCTGCGACGCGGGGATCCGTGAGATGGGTCCAAATGAGGTGGGGGTTGTTTTTCATAAGCTTCCTCCGATCCTCGGCGGTGGTGTTTCCGGTAACGTTATTGGTCGAGGTGAAAAACGTATCGTTATGCCCTGGGACCAGATCTACCGCTTTAATACTACGCCACGATTTATCACTTGGGGGGCAGGTAAGGGGCGCAATACCATCTTCGCGCGAGCTAAGGATGGAAACGAGGTGGCTCTTACGGTGACTTTGTCCTACCAAGTATCGCGGGCTTCCGAGGGTATTCTCAAATTGATGCAGGAGTTTGCGACGAGCAACGAGGCGATTGATAGCTTGGTTGAAGTTGCCGCCCGTTCTGATGTTCGAACCTTTATGAATGAGCTGGCCACGCTCGAATTTCGTGAGGCCGCAGCTCGTGCGCAAGCCCTTGAGAAGGTTAGGAGATCTTTGACCGAGCGCTTCGGATCCTTCGGTATCGAGATTATTAGCGTCAACCTCGATGATTTCCAATTTAAGCGGCTTGCTCCCGACGGCACAGAGGATGCCACGTATCAGAAGATGATTGATCAGATTCAGGCGCGGACGGAAGATACCAAACGCAAGGTGGCTGAAGAGATGACGATCACCGAAGCAAAGAAGGCTGAACTTGCCGCGGTCGACGCGCGCGTTGTTAGTTTGGTGAGAGAGGCTGAGGGGTACAAAGAGGCGTTGCGTTACCGTGGGGATGCTTACCTAAAGACAAAAAGCAATGATGCTGCGGCGATAAAAGCGCTGGGAGATGCCGAGGTGAAGGGGCTTATTGCTCAAATTGAGGCGCTTTCAGGCCCAGGGGGCATGGCCATGCTCAAGCTGGAGATCGCCAAGCAGATGTTAAAAAACGATCCGCGCTATATCCTTATGCCTGAACAGAAGGCAGGGGGACTCGACGTGAAGAGGACTGATACCAACGAGCTTATAAACCAACTCGGAATAAATGAGGCACTACAGCCAAAGGTGTTGACGAAAACGGAGATGAAGGTGCCTGGGGTGACTGCACCGTAGTATTTGCCTTGTATATTGAGCACCCTGCTGGATCATCCGACGAGGTCTAACTTGAAATGTTCGACGATCTTCGCTGCGGTCTCGGTCGCCGAAAGCTCGCTGTTATCAATCTCGAGCGATTCGCGCCCCGGGATCTTGATGAAGTTCCATTGTGCCAAAAACGCACGCAGCCCTTGGATAGTGCTTATTTTGCCCATGGCTCGACGGCTCTCGTTAACGATGCGCCTTTCTAACTCTTGACGCGAGGGGGTGAGATGCACGTAGAGAGCCTCGGCCCCGTGTGGGAAAAGAAGCTCCTCGGCACGGGCGATAAATGGTTCATCCTCAGGGTGAGAATAGCAGAAGGGGAAAACTACCCCTTGGAGGCGCTCCCGCGCTGCGGCTTCGAAGCAGCATAGTCGAATCTGAGTACAGAGATCGTAAAATTGGGGTGTCCCGAATTTAAAGAGCACCTTGGCCAGATCGGCCGCCAGGTTATTTTGGAAGATGGAGAAGCTCGTAAGTCTTTCGACCTCACGAGCGACGGTCAACTTACCGGCCGCCGGAGGCCCATAGATAAATAAAAGTTTCATAGCACACTCCCTTGCACGTTGGAGCGCAGTATAGCGCATATAGCATGGAGGAGGCAGAGTTTTATTGAGACTGGATTCCTTCACCTAGTTCAATTAGTTAGCCCCCGTGTCGGTAATTGCTCAAAAAGTCCGGGTGATTTACGAATTCGTGCCCCTGGCCTGTCGTGAGCTTGTCGAACGGTCGTGCTCGTGGTAGCGGTCGAAGAGTGTGCTGATTCGGCTAGTTACATCGACCAGGACCACGATCGTTCGACAAGCTCACGACAGGCCAGGAGCACGCGCACGATATTCTTTACCCGGACTTAATGAGTAGTTACTCGTGAATAGTTAGAGCCTGTCCGGAAATAGCGAAAGCGCGATAGGACGGGAGAAATAAGTGAAATAGTAGAGTAGTATACGTGGCCAATTTCGAGGTTAAGCCCGAAAGAGGCACGCTATAATAGCGCCGACTAGTGAATTTTGAGGCTAAAGCAGCCCTGTCGAACCATAA
>CAIXSY010000192.1 GCA_903922175.1 uncultured delta proteobacterium
CGGTAGTAAAGAGCAGCCAGCACGCCCAGTAGGAGCATAAAGACGAGGGCACTGCCGCCATATCCTAATGCTTCGTTGTCTGCCGTCCAGTCTCCCATGGCGGTGCCGAGTGTTTGAGAAAACATGATCGTTACCCAGTAGAACGTCTCGGCTTTCGGCGAACTGACCGTATTAATAGAAACGGAGCCGAGTGTTCGGTGCCAGATCGCCAATGAAGCGATCAACAGGACGAAGAGTAACAACGAACCACCGCCATAGCCGATGCCAAGGGAGCGATCGGCAAAATCAGCCAACGTTGTCCCTACCGTGGTCGTCGCCAGGATGGTCGTCCAATACAAAAAAGGGTGAAAGCGCTTGGCCATGATCTGTGCCACCACGGCAACGAGAAAGATCGCGGCAAAGATGGCCGTTCCCACAAGATAGCCCAGGTTCATCGACATCGAGACCGCGTCACCGCCGGTTTCGCCGAGTGTCGTCGCCGCAATTTTTATAATCCAGAAGATCAGGGTGACCTCTGGTACCTTGCTCAAAGCCTGTTCAGTCTGAGTTCTCGTTGTTTTCATGCCTGGTGATGATGCTCTTAGTTTTCGACGAGGGCAATTGGGCTCGTGCGAGGAGTTGCCTCCGTATCCTCCGCGATACTAACTGTCACCTAGCACCTTCACCGCAACGCTATAGTCTCAAATGTGCTGAGTACTCAGAGTACCACTGGGCGAGCCGGTGGACTCTGACCAATAGCGTACACTTAGAAAGACGGGGAGCTTGGCCTTGGATTGCGGCTCAGCGTTGACCTGTAGGCTTAGCCTTCTTATTTGCTTAAGCCGCTCTCTAGTGCTAGAGTGTAATTTACACAGCCCAATTGGAGCCATCTATGAAACTCTTGATCGCCGTTGTCGCCGCCCTTCTGCCCTGTTTCGCAGCCGCCTTGCCCAAGGCGCCGCGGCTGCATCTCCTTTCGCGCTCGGGGTACAATACTCCGCTCGCATTTAATGGACGCGGCCAAGTGCTCCTCAGCACAGAAATGGCAAGCACCCTCACCTTCTATCTTGAGCGCTACACTCCCGGTATCGGCTGGGAAAGGATCAACAGCACGTCCGATGGATTTGTGGCGATGGGCGATACCGGAACCGTCGTCCAGAGTGGCCCCTCACTTGCCCAGCCGGGGAACACGGCGGTCTTCCGCGTCGACGTCGGCGTGCACGAAGAGCTTTTGAATGTTCCCACGCTGGTCGGCCTCGCCCTTGGCCGTCAGGGGCAGCTCGTTGTCTGTACCCCAACGTTGCTTCTAACCCGTGCCGTAGACGGAACGGTTTCGACCATCGCCCTGCCGGAGGGCGTTAGTGCCACCGAGCTGGCTCTTCTGGGCAACGGCACTGCGGTCGTACACTACGTCACGCAGGACTTAACCAAACATTACCTTGCTGTCCAAGATGGCAGCATCACACTTCTTGCCAACTCGGTTCTTGACGGTGAGGCAGATATCGCCGCGGCCTGGTCAGACAGCGTTCTTTTTAGCCGTTTCGAAAACTACTATTACCGGCTTTACCAGAGCGATCTTAGGCACGCCGCGCATTCCTACCGGAAGATCAACGCCGATCTCGTCACCGGCACTGAGAGCGGCTACACGGTAACTAAATCAGACAACGGGCCGGGGATCGTCTTTCCGGACGGCACACAGCGCGACCTGGCCTGTTTATTTCCGAATTACAAACGAGTATTTCTCCACACCGAAGATAGTTACGAGCTGCTGCCGAATGGGCGCGGCCAAGTGATACTACAGGTAAGAAATATCGATCATCAGGACGAGCCGGGGAGGCTGGCTATCTTGGATCTTGCTCATGCGTCTAGAGAAAACTACTGCACACAGATATCCGTCAAGATGAATAAAGAGTGCAGTTCGGGGACGATTCAACCCGGGACAACCTGCCAAGCGTGGATCTCGGTGCGAGATTCCCACTTACATCCGATTGCCTTTCGGCAGGCGGTCGTGATCGATATGAACGTTTGGCAGGGGGACGCCGACGGCGGATGGCTGCCCGGGCCGTACAGTATCGCAGCCAGTGCGAGGCCGAATAAAAAAGGAGGCGCGCTGCTTATGTTCCGCCCTAAAGGAGGTACGCGGGGATTCTCAATCGTCGCCCCCTTCGGCGATCCGAAATGGCGCGCCGCTACCTCAGACTTTACCCTTGCGATGGGAAACAACCCGTAACAACGAGTCGCAAGATATATTGCTTGCACAAGGCCTTATCGACGTCAGCCGTCAGCGTTCTCCGATTTATGGTTATGAGAGGCGAGCAGTTAGAAGCTTTTCCTACCACTCCGTTGGGAGGTAATCTTTGAGGAAATTCCCCCAGCTGTGTATTCCTGTCTTGAGTCCTGAAAAGATCGGGTCCATCACCCGCGCGGCGCCGTCGACGATGTCGAGAGGCGGTTGGAAGTCGTGTTCCTCTTGTTTGCGGGCTGAAATCTCTGCCGGGTCCTCGTCGGTGACCCAGCCGGTGTCGACGGCATTCATAAAGATCCCATCCTTGGCGTAGTCTCGCGCCGAGGTTAGGGTCATCATGTTGAGCGCCGCTTTGGCCATATTCGTGTGCGGGTGCCTGTCGGTTTTGGTGTGGCGTGAGAACTTGCCCTCCATCGCCGAAACGTTTACCACATGCTTTTCGTTGGTACGGTCGCGGAGCATCAAAGGTTTGAGCTTACTGCACAGGATAAAAGGGGCGATCGAATTAACGAGCTGCACCTCGAGCAGCTCCGCCGTTGGCACGTCTTGGAGCTTCATGCGCCAGCTGTTCATTCGTCGCAGATCGACCTGCTGCAGGTCGGCGTCAAGCTGCCCAACGGGAAAGAGTGTCGGATCGAGCCCCGGGGCTTCATCACAGGCATAGGGGATCTGCGAAAGCTGCGCCGCGCTGACGAGGCCCAATGATGCGGGGAGTTTGCCTTTGTGCCACTCGGAGATCCAGGTCGTTCCCTCCTCGGCATTGCCACCAACGCTAATCTGCGTGAGCGCGGCTTTGCACTCTTCGTAGCCGTGGAGGAGCGTTTGGGCGTCAACGGGAAGCTCGTGAATGGGGAGCTCCTCGCGCTCTATGAGGTGTGCGTAAAAACCTGGAGGACGCCGTACCGTCTGCGCCGCGTTGTTAATCAAGATGTCGAGCCGCGCGTATCTTTGATCGACGTAACGTGTAAAGGCCTCAACGCTTGGCGAGTGGCGTAGGTCGAGCCCGAAGATATCCAAGCGGCTCCCCCACTCCTTAAAATCTGCCTCGCGTGCGTAGCGCAGGGCTGCATCTCGTGGAAAGCGAGTGGTGACGATTACCTTGGCCCCCGCCCGCAGCATCATCAGCGCCGCTTGATAGCCGATCTTGAGGCGTGCGCCCGTAATCAGCGCCACCCGCCCGACAAGAGAATGCGACTGAAAGCGCTTTTCGTAGTTGAGCTTGGCGCAGGAGGGACAGAGGGAGTCGTAGAAATGGTGCACCGTGGTGAAGTCGCTCTTGCAGATATAGCACGCATCTGGAGTCTGCAGTACTCGGCTGGCTGGTTCGGCTGAGTCTCCGATCTGGCGCAGCGGAGCGACAAACAAGGAGTCCGCGCGGGCAAGACGAATGGACGTGGCCGAGCGGACCTGGCGGTCGCCCTCTTTTCGAGCCTCGTTTCGAGCGCGGCGTACGACCTTTATTCTTCGGCGCACTTCGAGCTGGTCAGGGCGCACGGCCCTCCCTGCGGCGATCAGAAAGCGAATGCGATCTTCCTTGGTTAGTTTGGAGAGGAGTAGCGAGTCTTCAACGAGAGCCTCGAGGACCCGCAGGCAATCTTGAAGCTCTTCGACGGTAATCGTGGAGGTGGTGAGGGGGGGGATGGCTGACATAGGGAGGGTAGACTACCTAGTTTTTGTTGGGAAATCCACTAAGTGCATCTTCGTGCAGGGCTACCACAAAGTCGAATTTTTTATTGCGTTTAAAGATATTTTTCACTCCGTCGCCGGCCCAGGCTTGGTGGTGCCGCTTTCATTGCGCACTTTGTCAGGATATGCTCAATAGGTCCCACCATTTTAGCCGGAGGCATCTATGTTGAAGGCCATCCTTATTGTAGCGCTTCTTGCAGTCACGGCATGCAGCGTTGTCCCTCGCGAATTGTCAAAGCACGACAAATTGCTGCTGCAGGCAGCGACTGGCTCCGAGGCTGCACCCTCGCTAAAAGAATTTGTACAGCGCCGGACGCTGTTTTCTCAGTCAAAGCTGTCGCTGGAAGACCTGCTTGCGGAGGCGCGCAAGGACCAAGATCCGTTCGTACGTGACTGGGGAGTATGGGGCCTATCATGTGAAGAGGCTGAAACGATCAAGGGCTTTTTAAAAGACCCGGCACCTGAGGTGCGAATAGCGGCTTTTTACTCTTTGCAGCGGTGTCCATTAGTCAGCGACGCGCTATGGGATCAGTATGGCGCAGTGCTGCTACGGGATCCTGCGTCCTCCGTTCGTATGGCGGCGTATCTATCTTGCCCCGAACGAGTAATCACGCAATGCGTGCAGCAGAGTTTTGACGAAAGTGAAAGTTCGGTTCGGAAAGCCTTCTACGGGAAGCTTCCAGCGGATCTCTTTGATGATGCAGCTATTAAAAAAGCGCAGGAGCCCCAGGAATCGATGCGTAAGGTGATCGCCGGGGCGGTGCAAGACAGCGCAAATAGCATGGCGGTGGCGGAGGTGCTGCAGCGTTACGCGGGTCATGAGGCGTTGGTACCGCTCATCGAGAAGGCTCTAAGGCGAGGTGGCCTTAAGCCGGGAGAAGAGTCGCTGCTATATGCTGCATTGTTGGGGACGTCGCATGAGGCAAAGGCTAAGAAGTGGCAAGACAGTAATTGGACGAGCGATGATGAGCAGATACGATTCAACACATGGGATGCGCATACTGTCGGTAAGGTGTGCACGGGCCGTTCCTTGACTCATACCTATGGAACAGATCCCGTGAGCGGGGCAATCTTGGGATGGAAGGTGTATAACCCTTCGACCAAAGAACCGGCGCTTCCATTTGCAGATGGCATGCGCGATCCCTCGATGCGAGTCCGCGTACTCATTGTGCAGCGCTGCGGTGTTGATGTCCCCCTATCGGCGCTCCTCGATGCTCTAGCGACGGCTCCGGATAGTTTGCGCACGGATATTTTGCGGGTGCTTGCGGTGCAAGCGGAGGTAAGAAAGCTCAGTGAATCTGAGGAAAAGCGACTGTACGAGGCTGCTCTGTATTACCGCGATAATTTCAGTGATGAAGTCGGGCTAGCGGCCGTCAATCTGCTAAAAATCATGGAAGGAGTTGAGTCGGCCCCACACGGAGGAAACATCGAAGCCTCCGCGGGGGTGTCTGTGCAAAAAAAGTTAGTTGCCTTGAGTGAGAGTCGGGATGATTGGGTACGATTACAGACGTATTTGGATCTGGTGGATTCACGCGACGCCACCTATTTGCCCATCTTCTTGCGCGGACTGCATGACAGCTATGATCAGGTCCGGGTAGCCAGTATAGATGGGATTCTGCTTCTCAACGATGAAAAGCTTGTACGCGCCCAAATTCCGTATATTTTAGCCTTATGCGACGATCTCTCGTTCGATGTACGTGAAGACCTCCGCCAGCTGATAGAGAGGCCTCAGCCTTTAGTTGATTCGGAGGAGGGAAAGGAGTGTTTGAAAAAATTACAGTTGGATCGGCCGGAGTTTTAGCGCTGGGGTCGTATTCATATCCAAGAAGCCCTCTGGTACATTATTTTTCTCAGAAGCATCGTAGGGGACTGGTAGGTGAAGCCCGGTGCCTTGCTTCCCGTAACTCCCTATGCTTGGATCTCATCAAATCCTATGCCTCCACGACAATCCTCCGGCACCTTCTTCTGGCTTATTCTCATAGCCGCCTTTATTGGTGGTGGCTTGCCTGTCGCCATTCGCATCGGAGTGGAGGCGCTTAATGCGCTTGGTTTTTCGTGCGCACGTTTTGTGATCGCCGTTGTCGGCCTTGTGCCGCTGGTACTTCTCTCCGGTAGGACTCTTCGAAGCCAACTTCGCCTCTCTCCGGTGCTGCTCGGTGCTGCCCTGGCCAACTGTGGCAACGTGATCTTTTTTGCCTTTGGCGTTGCGCGCACGAGTCCGGTATTAAGCCAGATCCTCTACCTTCTCTCACCTCCCCTTATCTGCTTGGTGGAATGGCTTTTCATGCACGAGCATATTCGCCGAATTCAAGTCTACGGGATCGTCCTCGCCACTCTTGGTGCGGGCTTAAGCATCTATGCACGTCTTTCGGGGCATCTTGCGGGGGAGCCTCTCGGTATTTTGCTGGTGGCTCTTGCCGTTCTCTCCTACTCCGGCTATCCGCTGTTATCGCGCCATGCGCGTGAACGCTACGATCCGTTGCTTCAGACATTTACCATGTCATGCATCACCGCCGTCGTGCTTGCCGCAGTAGCCACGCTCACGGGGCAGACCACGATCTCTTCGGCTCGAGCGCTGGTTGAGGGTTCAAGCACAGTGGCGCTGTGGCGCTTTTTGGCAGCGGCGGCATATGCCGGAATTCTTGGAGGGGCGGTCTATTACCTTTGTATTCAACGCATCGTGCGTATGGCTTCAGCCTTTTCGGCTTCAACCGTGCTCTATCTGCAGCCAGCTACAGCGGTGTTTTGGGCATGGCTGGTTGACGGCACCCTTCCCTCACCCCTCCTTGTGGGCGGAGGAGTCGTAAGTATATTCGGCGCTTGGATGACGAGCCGGAGGGGATGATGTGCGTGCATCGACCGATGTTGCTTGCACTAAAGCATGCTGTTCGTCATACTACGAACGTAACTGCTCAATAACCCTGGGTAACTCTTTGTCTTGGTCCTGGTTTTGGTCGTGGTCTTTGAAACTGACGTCTTAACCATCTGGGCTAACTATCACAAAACAACTCCGGGAGCGATTTTTCTAGGCCTCATGGTAGACGCTGTAGACAAAGACAAATGCGCACAGGAAATTGATCGATGAACCCGCATGATACCCTTCTTCTCTTTGATATTGACGGAACGCTGCTCCGCAGCTCGCGATTGCACAGCACCATACTAGTTTCAGCCGTTGAACATATTTATGGGACAAAAATTTCTCACCTCACCCTGGTAACGAAGGGAAAAACCGATACACAAATTGCCATGGAATATTTGGACCTAGCCGGCGTGAGCGTAGAGGAATTTGAGCAGAAACGTGAAGAATATGTGCAGCACGCCGCAAACCTTTTTCTAGCCGCTGTGACAGCCACCGACATTGAAGTTATTGATGGCGTCAGAGAGTGCTTGGAGCTGGTTACTGAACTCGGGTACCGTGTGGGGCTCCTTACGGGAAACATTGAGGCCATCGCATGGAAAAAGATGGATTTGGGTGGCCTGCGACAGTATTTTTCACTCGGCGGCTTTGGTTCCGAAAGCACTCAACGTTATCGCCTCGTTGAATTCGCGGAACGCCGCTTCGAGAAGCTGTATGGCGACCGACCAAAGCGGCGAGTGCTTATAGGCGACACGCCGCGTGATGTCGCTGCAGCTCTTGAATCAGGATCGGATATTGTGGGTGTTGCTACCGGGCATTTCTCATCAGCTGACCTCCACGCTGCAGGCGCATCAACCGTAATTCCAAATTTGCGAAAGCTGGTCGATGTGCTGTAATATTCTGTCATGAGGATAGTGTGAGATTAGAAATATGACTCTGCTCGCACGTTCTAATATTAATCTTAATATATTTTCCGGTGCGATTTCATTCTGGGGCCTTGTAAAGACTCCTACCTCAGAATCTCTTCAGAAGACTATTGACGACGTGAACTCTATTTGCGAAGGGCCTCGTTTTGTTCCTCATTTGACATTCTGCTCGTCGCCCTATCCTGCCTCGGGGCAGGGTAAAAGTAATCGCTTTAATCCGCGCGATATTATCGCACGGCTTCCAGAAGCTATTTCCTGTAGGTTTAGAGTGAGTCCCGAAGTACATTTCTCAGATAATTATACCATGTCTTGTTGTTTGATATTGGAGGAATTAGGGGAGACAACGACGAAGTATAAAGCAATAGGAGATAGTATTGTTTCGATGACTGGTGGAAGCCCCTATACGAAACCACCGCATATAAGTCTTCATTATGGTGCTATTCCTGCTGCATCCCGACAGACTGTTTCTCGACTCATTACCCAGAGTGCCCCCTCTGAAGTTGAGATTTATAAAGTGGCCGCCGTGACAAGTGCTCCTGGAGTTATCCCATAAGCTTGAAGCTATTCACCAATTAACTTTTTCATTGCCGCCGCTTCTTACCCAAAAAGAGGAGCTTTTCATTACGCTGGCAGGACTTCGAGGGGCACTCTTTCCTTTCCTTGACGGCGTGTGCTCTTCCTCCTCGATCACCCTCGTTGACCTTGAACGCCTTGGGGAGCAGTTCGGACGGCTTCATGGTTTGCCGCCTGATGCCGGCATTCGGCTTGCGGCAGAAGACTTTGGAATTGAAGAGGGTGCACGCTTCGATCGAGCCATAGAGAAAATCCTAACCCGTCGGACGTCGGCCACGAATTCCGCGGCAGGCGCCGCGAAGGTCCGAGAGCAACTCAAGATTGTGAAAGAGGCGTCGCGAGAACTAACACGGTTGCGAGAGAATGCTCTCTTGAGCCAACAATATTTTGTGATTACTCATGGTGACGCTCACCCGGCCAATATGTTGCGCGAGGGGTCAGGAAACATTCGCCTCATTGATTGGGACTTGGCGATTCGAGCACCGGCCGAGCGCGATCTCTTTATGTTCCGAGGTCGTGATACTTTACGGTTCGAAGCGTTTTACAAAGGTTATAAGCGGTTACGCCCTGCGTTTGAAATCTCCCCTGGGCTTCTCTCGTTCTTTGCTCTGGTTCGCACGGTGAGTGACATCGCTGATTGGGCGGAGCAGCTTGCATCTCCTCATCAAGCCGAGGACGAGGCCGTCCACTCGTTGGACGGGCTGGATGAAGAGCTCGAGAGGCTGAATATAATTCTCGGAGCTCTCACTTGAAGCGATTTGCCCATACTGCCTCTTCCGCGATGTGAAAAATGTGCATAGGGGTCGAGATGTCTTTATCACTCTATTCCCTATTCCCTTTCTCAGAACCGATGACGCCGACGTCTAAGGTTGACGTCAGCGTTAGCCGATTAGGGGCGAGCAGTTACCATCAAGTTAGTTGACGTTATGACAGCTAACATCTATTGCCTCATCAGGAGTTTCCTACCTCGCTCGGCCTTCCGCCTTCGCTCGGCCTTCCGCCATCGCTCGGCCTCGCGGCCGAAGCTATGGCGAGACAGGCTGCGGCCGAAAGCTGCAGCTGCATCAGATGCAGTCGTCAGAAAGCAGACGGCAGAGCGCTGATATCAGATCACAGATGCAAAGCCTCGTGGACGTGCAGGTGCTGGTGCAGGGTGCACGGGGCTTCCAGGGTTATTGAGCAGTTACCTAAAAGATCCCCCAAATATGCTGATTCGTCACCTCATGGTGGAAGAGGATCTCTTCGGTCTTGACGATCGTGCCGAGAGCCTTCGGGCAGCGTTCAGCCGAGGCCATTTTGCGTTCAACGAATTTCTCCTTGTTCCCCTCGCCCATCATCTGGCCGACGAATTCGCTCTGCTTGAACAGGCGTACGGCGTCATAGATGTTGTCTGGCAGGAACTTGGTGCGCTTGCGGCGCTCTTCGGAGGTGATGGTCTCGGTCATCGGTCCTTCAATTCCGGTCTTGAGCAGGGCGAGGAAGGAGAGGTACGGATTGGCGTCCGGTGCTACCGTACGCACCTCGATACGCGCTGATTTCTCGTTACCCAACGGGACGCGGATCATTGAGGTACGATCCACCGCCGAGGATTTAATCTGGTTCGGAGCCTCGAAATGCGGATCAAGGCGGCGGTAAGAATTGACGCTGGAGTTTAGCACCAGGCAGATATCATTAGCATTATTCAAGATGCGATCAACAAAGGTCCAGGCGCTCTTGGAGAGATTGTCTTCTCCCTTTGCATCCCAGAAGAGGTTCTTGCCCTTGCGCGAGAGTGAGATGTTGCAGTGCATGCCTGAACCGTTAATCCCCGCCACCGGCTTCGGTAAGAATGAGGCGGTACAGCCCATATTGGCTGCTACCTGTCGTGCGACGAGCTTGTAGAGCTGCACCAGATCCGCCGCCAGTAGAGCGTCGGTGTAGGTGTAGTTCAGCTCAAACTGCGAGGGGGCCACTTCGGGGTGGTCTTTCTCATTCTCAAAGCCAAGGGCACGCTGCGCCTCGGCTAGACGGTCGATAAACAGCTTGAGGGGATCGTTGGGGAGCGAGTTGAAGTAGCCGCCGCTTGAGACGAGCTTGAATCCGTTATGTGAGCGATAGCTCTGTTCGGCATTCAATCCCTCAAAGAGGAAGCCCTCGCTTTCAACCGAGACGTGGGCGATGGTGCCGTCCTTTTTGTAAAGCGCGTCGGTGAACTTAAGCAGCTCGCTGCGCATATCGGAGGCATAGGGGGCGCCGTCTCGATCTTGGATCAGGCCAAAGACGATAACTTTTCCCGGACCAAAGACGTCGCTGGGCAACCAACGAAGGGAGCCCCAGTCAATGGTGAGGCGCAGATCGGATTCACGTACCTGCGAGAATCCGCGAATTGAGGATCCATCGAAGGTCAGATTGTCATACGACTTGAGTAAAAATTTCTTGTCGTAATCGAGCATGTGGAACTTGCCTTCGAGATCGGTGAAGCAAACCGTAACCGCCTTGAGGCGTTTTTCGTCGCTAAGCTTCTTAAGGTAGTCCTCTTGGAGTTTGTGTGCCGGGGTGTGATCGAGGATCTTCTTTTTCGCCGTGAGGTTTAGCTCTTCGAGCTCATCGTAGGGGATTTCAAGGAAGTTGCGCAGCTGAATGGCGGGAGCAATCGGGGTTATGACTGATTGGGGCATGTCTGGTTCCTTTTAAATAAGAAAAAAACATAACTGCTCGCCCCTCATAGCAGAAAATCGGATAACGTTGACGTCTAACGTCCAACGTCGGACGTAAAACGTCGACGTCTGACGTCCGGCGTTATACGTTTGTCGTCAGCGTCATCGTTCCTCAAAAATCTTCGTCTTACGCTGAGTATTCCAATATTCATACAGAGGGCGTGAGTAGTTACAAAGAAATAACGTAATTTAATCTAAGAGCTAGATCAATAAGCTTAATATCGGTGAATATTAGTGTAAAGATGAGCTGTTTTCAAGTATATAAAACGACGCAGGCCCGAACTGTTCATTAACCCGGACTTAATGAGTAATTACGCGCAGACCAAACTAACGGCGCGCTCCTCCCAATTAAAACGTAGGTCTGCGGCGTAGCGGCTGCACCTGTTTTGCAGCTCGGTTAGGTTGGAGCGTTGTCTGTGCAGCGCCTCGAGCTTGGTGGCTAACGTTGCCGGGCTATGTGGATCGAAGAGTAGTGTAGTATCGGGAAGAATTTCACGGATCTCTGGGATATCCGAGGCGATAACCGGAATGCTAAGTGCCAACGCTTCGAGCACTGAATTGGGGGCTCCCTCGTGCAATGATGGGTGAATGACAAGGTCCATGCCCTGCATGGCCTTGGCCAGGTCGTCAACCCAGCCAAGAAAGGTCACCCCGGCGATCTTCTTCTGCACTACGAAAGCTTTGAGCGAGTTAAGCAGTGGGCCATCCCCGGCGATGGTGAGCGTGGCGGCATCTGGGCCGCAGCGCTCCTGGAGTAGCACCAGGGCCTCAAGCAGGCGCACTATGTTCTTTCTTGCGTCGAGCACTCCCGAGGTGAAGATCTGCAGGGGGGCGGCCGGAGCACTTTTTATGCAGGAGGTAGGAGGTGGTAGTAAGGGGACGTCGTTGGGGAGGATCTCGCAGCACCGAAGCGCTCTACCGATGAATCGCTCCACCTCCGCTCTCATCGATTGGCCCATGCATACGACCACGGAGGCGCTTGAGATCCCAAGGTAGTCGATTAGGTCGCTTATCTTTCTCAAAATTGCTGGTTTGCCTGTAATTAAGTTAATTTTAAAAACGAGTGAACGTAAGAAGAGCACCAGGGGGATACGGCGTATGATTCGAGCCGGAAGGCAGATACTCGAGTAGAACGCGCCAAATACGGCGATGCGCTCAATCGGCTGGCGTAGGCAGAAGTACCATAGGTAGAGGGGGCACCAGCAGGTGAATAACGCCCAGAATATGAGACCGCAGCGCTGTTTGAGCGGAAATGGGATGCGTTGAAAATGGATGGCTGGAACGAGGCTATCTGTCGGGCGATCGAGGGCTAGGTAGTGCACCATGTGCCCCGCAGCGGCGAGGGCGTTAAGCAGGCGGTAGAGTCGTTTACAGAAGCCGCCCGGCTTATGGGTGTAGTAGATGCTTAGGATATGCATTAGGGTCCCGTCCTGAGATAAGTATACACATCAGGAGGCAGTGGTGCTATGGGACGGGACCTAAGAAGAAAGACAGTAATGGTGATAAAACGGTATAGTGAAGTGTTGAAATGCCAAGTAGTGTTAGAGTAGGAGCGTGGAGAGAGCACAACGCGGGACTTGGTTGAGCAATGCGGGATTGGTGCGCGAGGACCAGGAGCACGCGCACGATATTCTTCGTTCGGGGTTGTTGAGCAAATACAGATCACCGTCCAAACAAAACGGATCCGTTCAACACATTACTGTATTCCATCCCAGGTCCCGGCCAATATCCCCTCTACCGCTTGAAGTGCCAGCGGAAATCAGGACGGGACCTCCCAAAGACAGGGATTTGTCTCATTCCTCGGCATTCGTTATTGTAAGAGGTATATGAAGACATTCCGAATTCTCAAGTCGTCGTTATTGGCAGTAGCCTTAGCCTTGCTTTCAGCAGGTCCCCTCCTGGCGCAGGAGGCTGGTGTCTCAGCCGGGCCGGCCGCGATCGATACCAACGCGATCAATACCAAGCTGAGCGATGATCTGGTACATAGGCTCGAAAGCGCTGAAGATAAGGACTGGGCGGCGATCTATAAGACGTTCACAGAGCACCCCGAGCAATATCAACCCTTTGCACTCTATGCGATGTCGCGAGCGATATTGAAGCGGGGAGACAAAGATGAATCGGCTTTTTGGTATGCCGTGGGTAAGATTCGCTCGTCGTTCGATGCTGCGCGCTGCGCGGATTATACCGCTGGGGAGTCACTCGTCATTCTGGAACAGCAGTATCCTGAGCTTAGCATCAACTTTAAGTGTAAGTATGATCGCTTCCGTAACAGTCTGATCAAGGCTCTCGCCTGGGACGAGAAGAACCCATACAGATACGATCATCGCTGGATTAATCTTCTCGGGAGCGGTTTGAAGACGAGTGGTTCGATGTCGCTCTCCGAGGCCACGTGGCCGCAGATTCGTCAAACGACCAGAGAAGAGATGGTAAGCACCGTGCACCAACTTGAATCGCAGGGTAAGGAGCGTTGGAACAGCACGCAGCGAGGTTCTGCTCAAAAGGGGGTGGATGAATACGAGAACACCCTTAAGCGCGCTAAGGCGGAGAACAACGCCGAGTTAGAGAAGCTCCTTGAGCGTCTCAAGCGCACCAAAGATGCGTTGGAAGCCTGTTTGAAAGAGGGTTAAGGGAAGTTACTATGTCCGAAGAACTTCTCCTAAGCATCATCATCCCAGCCTATAACGAAGAGTCTGTAATCGGCGAAACATTACGTAAGATCGGCGGTCTGGGGCTTCCTGATTATGAAGTAATAGTCGTCGATGACGGTAGCCAGGACGGTACTGCCAAGGTAGCGGAGCAGTCCGGTGTGCGGGTGATCTCGCACCCCTACAATATTGGTAACGGTGCCGCCGTAAAGACCGGCATTCGCTCAGCTCGCGGCCGGGTCCTCGTATTTATGGACGGTGACGGCCAGCACGATCCGGCGGATATTCCGCGCTTAGTGAGTAAGATTGCGAACTACCACATGGTCGTTGGTGCACGTTCGCGCGGCTCAGAGACCCACTGGCACCGTGATATGGCGAATGCCCTCTACAACAAGTTTGCCTCGTTCGTTGCCGATTTCGAGATTAAAGATCTCACCAGTGGATTTCGCGTCATGCGCCGCGACGACGCCGTGCGTTTCTGTGACATGTTCCCCAATCGCTTCTCCTATCCGACGACCTCAACCCTGGCCTTTATCCGCTCAGGCCGGGCAGTGACCTACCTGCCGATTCAGACTAAGTATCGCGTCGGCAAAAGTAAGATTAAGCTCTTGCACGATGGGGTCGAATTTCTCCTGATTATCATCAAGATCGCCATGACATTCTCGCCGCTGCGTGTCTTTTTACCGATAAGTTCGTTCCTCTTCTTCCTCGGCCTGGCGCGTTATGTGCAGACCTTTATCGAATTTCATCGCTTCACCAATATGTCGCACCTGCTGATCAATTCAGCCGTAATCGTCTTTATGCTCGGTCTTATCGCCGAGCAGATCGCCGCGCTGCGGATGGAGAAGGGCGACAAGCTCTTTGCTATTGAAGATCAGAAACGCTACCAGGAGTTTGAGAAGTGGTATAAGGATTCATCCGCAGGGCAAACTCCGATGAGATACTGAAACCGTCAACCGTTTATAGCCGATCTGCCTCTTTCCTGAGGTGGATGACCCAGGTTACTATCAAGGCATGGCACTACTCTTCGAATGGGATGCAGCAAAGGCACGGAAAAATATTCAAAAGCATCGTGTGTCATTTGAGGAGGCAACATCAATTTTCGGAGATCCTGCAGCAGTTACCATAGAATCTCCATTTCTGGGGGGTGAATATAGGTTCGTTACTATTGGGTATTCTTCTACTGGCAGGCTTTTAGTAGTGGCGCATACCGATAGAAATGATAGAATTAGAATGATTAGCGTGCGAAAAGCCACAAAGAAAGAGAGGCAACAGTATGAGCAATGATATCGAACCAGAATTCGACTTTTCTCAAGGTGCACGTGGAAAATATCATGCAAAGTACCTAAAGGGGACCAATGTCGTGGTTCTTGAGCCTGAGATAGCAAAAATATTTCCCGATTCTATCGCAGTCAACAATGCGCTGCGAACATTAATCCAAGCAGCTGGCCATAACCAAACGTTGCAACGGACGCGCAAAGCGCGCCGCAGAGCCTAACGTTCTCGGCTTAGTTCTTATCTCGACCAAATCCAATGGAGCGTTTGTTGGAAGGAATCGGTAGAGCCACTATTTTGCGAATGGCTTCAAAGACGATCTTGAATTGTCTATCATAGCGTCTTTCAAGATCGTCTAGCCTCAGCATTAACTCCGAGTTATTTGCGATGAGATTTCTCAGCTGTACAAAGGTTCTCATGATCTGAATGTTGACTTCGATTGCTCGCTCAGAGTTAAGGACGGTTGAAAGCATCGCTACACCTTGCTCAGTAAACGCAAATGGAAGTGTCCTTCGCCCTCCCCAACTTGAGGTCACAATTTGTGACCTCAAAGCGCCAAACTCTTGAGTTGAAAGAAAGTTACTTAAGCTATAACAAGTTTTGAGGGTAGGGTTTGATTCTCCGATTAAGCTACTCCCTTGCTGAATAAGCTACTAATAAGCTACCATAGCTTTACTATGAGATCTTTTTCCACTGAATTCCTCCAAAATATCGAGGTTCCCGTCGGCACCTCATGGCTGCTCGGTAGCTGTATGGAGGCGCGAGGGAAGCAGGATCTCTGGCTAAAAACAAGGCCGGACGTCCTAAAGGCATTGCGCGAGATCGCCGTAATCCAATCAGCGGAGTCTTCTAACCGAATTGAGGGAGTAACCGTAGAACGGGCGCGACTTATTCCACTACTCGAAAGGAAAATACGACCCCGTGATCGTTCGGAAGAAGAGGTATTCGGGTATCGCAAGGCTTTAGATTGGATCCACTCAAAGCACGCATCAATCGAGATTACCCCCGCCACTATTCGTCATCTGCATTTCCTTGCGCAATCAGGGTTCTCCGGCGACGCAGGCGCCTGGAAAAAGAAGAGTAACAAAATCATTGAGATTCAAGTGGACGGGAGAAGGGCGGTTAGATTTATCCCCGTCAGCCCTAAAGAGACCCCCGCGGCTATGAAGGAGACATGCCTAGGTTACAAGCACGCTGGACAGAGCTCCCTACTACCCGACGCCCTCGCCATCGCCTCGTTTACTCTTGATTTTCTGTGCGTTCACCCATTCAGAGATGGGAATGGACGAGTGTCTCGATTGCTCTCACTTTTACTGCTCTATCAATGCGGCTATCAGGTGGGAAGGTTTATTAGCCTAGAGAGAATCATTGAGAGCACGAAAGAGGAGTACTACGAGGCATTGCGCCAGAGCTCGGTCGGCTGGCACGAGGGTAAACACGATCCGATCCCTTACTGGAACTACTTCCTACGTTGCCTAAAGGAGGCTTATAGCGAACTTTCTAGTCGAGTTTCGATGCAGGAGGCCCACTCAGGTGGCAGTAGCGAACTCATTCGCAAAAATATTCTAGCTCAGCATTCCGCATTTACCCTCGCTGAGATAACTGAGCAGTTTAAATCTTCGAGCAATCAACTAGTAAGAAAAGTGCTCTATCAACTTAAAAGCGAGCGCAAGGTCAAGCTCGTCGGCCGCGGGCGTGGAGCTCGATGGAGGGTGCTTAAAGATAAATAGAGTCGCTATGCGCAAGCAATGAGAGTTTAAAATGCAAACTGTTGCGCCGCAGTCTGAGAAGACATTAGGCTAGAAAGAGAATGAAAAGCCCCGCTGATATTAGTAATAAATTCTTCTCGTCAATTGCACGGCGTTGTCCAATGTGCGCGAACTCGTTTTATTAAATTATTTTTCTCTACCAACCTAATTTTTTGCACTCCGAGCGATACAAAAAATGAGCGAGAGAGGTAGACATTCTTAACCCAGGGACCTCAAGTTACTAAAAATTACTACGTCTACATACTTTCGAATAAACACCACATGGTCTTCAATAACTCAACAGGTTGCTTCTGAGCGTACATTGGCGTGAAAGGTTCTTCCACCGAAGGTGGGCTAGGTCTACCCTTTTTGTGGAGTTATCAATAGCTGTAACATGGTGCAAAAAAGGGTAGACCTTCGTCTGCCCTCAATGCTCTTTCGCCTGAAAATCTCTAGCGGACGGCTGCATTACCGTTTCACCACCTCGCACGGTGCAACCGTAACCGACACCGAGCGCGCTCTGCCATTTATCGGATCAGCATCGAGTTCAAGAGCGATATTGTTATCGACAAGAATGGCGTTGGTCGCTTGCAGGGCTTGAGTCAGTGCCCGTATGCGCTGCGACTGCACAGCTGCCGCATCGAGCTGTTCAATGCAGCGGCGCATGTCGGAAGAGCTGGGGAGGCTGGGCTGGACGAGCACGGCAAGCCTGCGTGCGACGGCGATAATTGACGCTGCTCCACTGTCATACTTCTCGCGCTGAGCGAGTAAGATCGTGTGCCGTAGTTGGCGCAACAGTGCGGCTTTTTTATAGAGGCGCTTGCTCTGGGTTAAGTCACTGGTGCAGGCGTCACCGATACCATCGCGGTTTGAGTCTCGGGTGAGTGCACTGACCACACCGGGGCAGTTGTCGATCTGCTCTTCAAATGCAGCGTAGCCTGTGGGCGCATTGTCGCCAAAGCATATTCTGGCCGACTCACGACTGTCGGGAATACCATCATCGTCAGCATCTATGGCAGCCAACGTGCTCCAGGAGAGTGGATCGTCAGCAGCGCAATCTTGCGCATCCAGCACACCGTCGTTATCACGGTCGCCTTCGGGAACTCCAGGAGGGTCGAGGGCAAGGGGGCGTTCATTGCCGGGAAGGATCACGCGTACGCTTGCTGCGCCTGCCCCATGAGAGATCTGAATTATTTTTAGCGCACTAGCAGGGTCGAAGAATGACTCGCCGTCGCGTAGGGTGGCGGCGAGGACGGTCATGTTGCCAAGTCCTCGCTCAAGGTGAACGCTCACTCCCTGTTGAAAGATGCGTAACCCCGGCAGGGCCGGTGACTGTAGTTGACGATACGAAATAATATAACGCCGGCGCGGGGCGGGGGTATCAACTCGTAGCATAATCGGATCAGCTGAATCTCCAGAGGTGTAAGTTTCGAGTGCACCGAGGCGCTGCTCATAGGTGCCATAGGTTGAGATCTTTGTGGTCGAGGCGGGACTAATCCACCTAAGCTGGGCGAGCTCTGGAGCGTTAAAAAGCATCGTCCCTGATACGGGAAATCCCATGGGACTGGAGCGGTCGCCATATTCGGAGGTAATGTTGCGGCTATCGCCAAGGGCGGCGTGTCCGAGCCCTAGGTTGTGGCCGATCTCGTGCACGATCGTGTTTACCACCGGTACGAAGATCCACGAATAGTTGCCGAAGAGCTCCCCGCGCGCACGAACGCTACACCCTAAGAGGTCTGCTGGCGGGAATAGAAATACCACGTGGTCGACCTGCTCCAGAGCGGCACGATCACTGCCAAGCATATCAAGTGCGCGATCAGACCACTGCCGGTAGGCGTTATCGCAGAGCTCTCCGCTTTTGGGCATCACCGTCACCGGGCCATAAACAAAGGGTTTGCGACTGCTCCAGCGTTTAAGCGATATCTGGTTGCTCGAGATCTGTTGGTAGGTTTCGGCCACCCCGGAGGTCCCCCAAAAGAGGTTCTCCACGGCGGCGCTGCTCAAGCCGCTTTCGACCCCCGGAATCTCAATTATCACTACCGCTACAGAGTGGCGCGAACTGCGCGCAGTCGTCTGAGCAGGGGCGATGAGCGGCATGCCTAGGATGGCCGTGACGAGGAAAGGTAATAGAAATGTTTGTTTCACAGTAACTGCGCACTCCTCGTAACAGAAAACGAATGACGCTGACGGCTAACGTCCAACGCCGGGCTCCGGCGAGCACCGTCGAGTCGACGTCTGACGTCGACGTTTGACGTCCGGACGTCAGCGTCAGCGATCCTCAAAAATTGCCATTTTGTGCTGAGTATCTCCATATTCACACCGAGGAGGTGAGTAGTTCCGTTTCAAAAGCCTATCTCACCAGCGCTTGGCCAATATCAATGTTAAGTATCTTTTTCGGCTTACCCGTACCAGGATCTATCTGCCCCTCTTCGACAGTAAGCTTGATCGCGAGTTTTATGAGTACGTTGCGGTCCGCCGGAATCCCGTGCAGCATAAACCTACCCGAGGCGTCACGATACGTAACCATAAAAGAGACATCGTTGATAGCTGCCGTGGTGTGGAGTGTACAAACCCCGCTAGTGCCACTGCTATCTCGCACGCCTAGAGCAGGGATGCTTAGCACTGCCCCTTCAATCGCCTTGCCCTGTTTTGTGCGCATCGTTGCGACGAATGTTTGCTGCGGCGCTGTGACGGGGCCTGTAGGGTCTAATTCCTCGACGACAACCGCGGTGACGATGCCGTGTAGCTCGTCAACCTCGATACGCACCTTTACCTCGGATGCATCTTGTGGGGCCCCCATAAGTATCGTTGTGGCCTCAAACGATCCGACCTGAACTAAGATCTCTTGGGAGCCTGGGGCAACCTCGCTCGTAAAGCTAAAGTGGCCGATAGCGTCGCTTCGCCCGCTATCGCCCGTAGTCAAGAGAGTGACCAGGGCATTAGGGATCCCGTTACCGTCAGTGCCGACCACGACTCCGCTAAAGGTGGTTGGAGAGGTGCCGATCGTCCCACCGCTTGAGCCGCAGCCGCCGAAGATAGCGACGCAGCAAAACAGAACGAGCATCGAGAGCGCGCGTCCTAGGTTTTTATAGACCTCTTTTTTCATACTACCTCCTCGTTCTCGCTAAACACCTTGCCAAAACTACCGACAACGACGCGCATCCCCTTCCCTTTAAAGTTGGGGTCGGGATTCACATCTTGGTCATACTTGGAAAGCTTCTCGCGCACCCGCGCGTGCAGGGCGTTGCCTTCGACGAGCAGCCAGCTCTTCAGTTCAACCAGGGCCTCGGGGCGGATGCGATCGTATTCGGTGCGCAGGTGAAGGTTGCCGATATCGGGTTGATGAAAGACGTTCTCTTCGACGACGCGTGTTAGGTCGTTGATGTCGTCGCCGAGGACACGAAAGCCGGTTTCAACATCGCCGCGTGGTCGGTAGCTCTGGACGACAAGGCGTAGCCCCTCATCGCTGCGCTCTACTGCTTTAACCCGCTCGAGCTCGAAGAGCAGTGTGGCCGGGTTAAGGTCTGTGCTGATGTGATTCACGAGTCGGTTAAAATCACTCTTTTCAGATCCGAAGCTGAGGACCCGAGGCGCTCCAGCTTTATCAATGAATTTACGGTCAGTTTGCCATTGTCCAAGTACCTTCATGATCAATGTAGGGGTTGTGTCGGTGTGTGCAGGCAGCTGTTCGAGGCGTTGCACCTCGCGTCGCCCAAGACCAGTAATTATACTGACACGGCTCAGTGAGGGTTCGTCGCCCTGCTGGCGAAGCTCATTCTTAGCACCCTCGATGAACGCTCGACGCAGGCAGGTTTCGACGTCTTGGACCTTCAGTGAATGGCGTATGCAGAAGCGCACGAGAGCCCGCGTGATCTCCCTGATGCAGGTAAGTAATATGCGCCGTTCAATCGCCAACATTACCTTGTCTCGGTTAATAAAGCATGTGCATATAACACATATATCATATATTGAAGCAGTGTGCAAGAATGATGTTTTAAAGGGGTTGACTGGTGAATTGAATGCTGTTATATTTAGGCATGGGTAGAGTGCACATGTATAGATGTTGTTTATCTTAAAGGTGTCATTATGCATAATTTTTATAAATCAGTATTCTTTGTGATTTTGGGTCTGCTCCTTAGTTTCGCTCCAATGAGTGTGTGGGCCGGAACCCGCAGCCTCAAGGAGGTAAATCTTCAGCTTGAAGATGGCGAGCTTCTGGCGAACCAGGCAGTTCTTGGACAGGCGGGAGCAAAGCTGATCATGATGATTGGCACAGCCCAAAGCTCCGATAAAACGAAGCAGTATCGCCGCTTGCTTATTGCTGTTGAAGGCACAAAGGCTGATGTCTTGGCTGACACTACTGATTTTGACGATGACTATACTCCGGAAGGCGCTAAAGTGTTTTCCTCATTTTCTGCGGTTCCATTTGGCGCTCGCTTAATGGTACGGCTAAGCGAAGGTTGGAATAGCCGCTATCTGGTAACTGATGGGACACGCTCTGGAACAGTCGCAATATCGGAACAGCCTCTTGGAGGCGGTGATACCATCGTTGGCAATAAACTTTTCACACAGCGCCAGGAGGGACCTTACTCTGATTTCTCCTACCTCTCGGCTCTTGATCTCGTTACCGGCCAGGTTGAAAGAATTCTTAGCCACAATCATGGAGCATTCGAGCTACAGAAGCTGGCAGACGGCTCGGCAGTGTTGGTGCGAGGGCTCGACGACCTTGGTGTAACACTTTGGAGAAGCGATGGCAGCATGGCCGGGACGAGCTTACTGATCAGGACGCCAGCGCCAAGCTATGATTTTGGTGGTTATCATAGTGCGCAGTGGCTGGTGAGACCCTCTGATGGTACCGATGGTGCCTCGCTGCGCATGTTTCAATCATTTAACTTCGCCTCCGAGGGCACGATTGCAGGATCAAAGGTACTTGATCCCGCCCCGCTGCATGATGCCTGTAGCCTAGATTTACGTACCGCTGTAAGCTTTCAGCTTGGCGACAAAGCTATCTTTTCACGTTGTGTGGAAAGTGGAGGCACTGAGATCGCCGCTTTCAATCTCGTGTCGCTGAGCACGGAGGTTCTCACCGTCATACCGCTGGGACCAGACGGTCGACGTTTCTCTCTCTATGGGGCAAGCACGAACTCGCTCTGGCATAACTATCTGGGGCATCTCCTCTTCTTCTCTTTCCAGCGGGCTGATAATAACTTTGAACTTTGGCGCACGGACGGTACGCCCGAGGGTACCTTCCGGCTAGCCGATCTTGGTCAACCGATTGTTGGGAAACGTTACCTATCGCCAATCAATGGCCCAGGTGCATTTGCTACAGCTGGCGGGAATATCTACTACGCTAGCTTTGATTCTTCGATATGGGTGTCTGATGGCAGCGTGAATGGGACCTACAAAATGAGTGGTCCGTGGTCCGCAAATCCATGGGGACCGACGCCAGGTGCCGTTACCCTGCCAGACGGGCTTCTCCTCGCATCGCTGCATGACTACCTCCTGAGCGAGCTAAAGCCAAATGAAGGGGGTAACCAGGGTAATGATAAGCTAATCTTTACGCTCTCACTCGGCATACACCAGCCCGACGTTAGCCGCGTCCCTGCTCAGGTGCTGCTGCGGATGCCTCGCTTAGGGAGCGATAGCAATATTGCATTCCTAAATCTGGATGGGATTGCGGCAACCTCTCAATGGATTTATGTAGCTGTTGAAACCTTTCATAATGCACCGTTGCCGGGCGGTGGTATGACGACCAACCCCTACGACAAACATCTGCTGGTCGTTGAGAGTGACTTATGCGCAGGTGACGACGAAAAATTAGTCCCTGGGTTATGTGGCTGTGGCGTTGAAGAAAGCCCTCTACTGCTGCCCGAAATCGGGATCGATGCACCCCACGCTTCGATGTGTCTGACTTCGGAAGGAGCTGTGCTGATTGACCCCGACAGCGTCTCGGGGCCAAGCCTTGAACGGCAAACCACTCGCGGCGCCACAACCGAGCTGGCCCTCACCTTTGATGATAACATATTGCAGCACATGACAACGGGAATTGTCGTGGCTCAGGGATCGAGTTCATCAGCCGTAGAACTATCACGTGCCAATCGTTCCATGGCCAAGAAGGTTCAGGTGCAACACAATCTGCGCCTTCTGCGTGTGCGCTCGGGAAAATCACGGGCCGTTAGCGTTCACGCGCAGGGGCGTGGCCGATTCCTCGTACGCATCAATGGTGCGCTACGTTCCGGTGACAGGCTTTTGTTTGAATACGGAATTGAGGCCAGGGACCTCGTGACGAAGGCACGAGTGCTCTCGGTGGCTTCGCTTCGCAAGGGGATAGTTCGTACACGCCGATAGAGAAGTTATTAACTGATATTCGTTGTTAATTAATGTGTAGTTGTTGTTGGAGAGATATATGAAGAAGTTATTCATCGCTCTTATTGGTATCATGCAGTTGCCCGTTCTGGCGCACGCCGATGTGCTCTGTGAGCAAAAAGGGCAGGTACAGCTTGTGCGCAAGGCTACTCAATGCCCACGTAAGTGGAGCAAGGTAGACCTCAATAGTCTGGTAGTGATCAAGGATGTGACGGGGCAGAAAGGCGACACGGGAGCCCAAGGGATACAGGGCATACAGGGGCTCAAGGTGTTGCTGGCCCTCAAGGGTTAAAAGGAGACAAGGGAGAGCAAGGCATTCAAGGACTCCCCGGCGCCCAGGGAGTTAAGGGTGAACAGGGCCTGCAGGGGCTAAAAGGTGATAGTGGCGCGCAGGGCATTCAGGGAGTCGCAGGTGCAAGGGGCGATAAAGGTGAGCCGGGGGTGCAGGGTCTTAAAGGAGACGCCGGTTCGCAGGGCATTCAGGGGATCGCTGGTGCCAAGGGCGACAAAGGTGAGCCGGGAGTGCAGGGTCTTAAAGGAGACGCCGGCGCACAGGGCATTCAAGGGATCGCTGGTGCTAAGGGCGACAAGGGTGAGCTGGGACTGCAGGGTCTTAAAGGAGACACTGGAGCGCAGGGCATTCAAGGGATAGCTGGTGCTAAGGGCGATCAGGGTCTGCAAGGTCTAAAAGGCGACAGAGGTCTCCCAGGGCTTCAAGGTCTGCAGGGGGTGAAGGGTAACAAGGGGGATACCGGCGAGCCTGGTATTGCAGGGTTTTTTAACACTGCTGACTTCATCAATGGTCACGCCACAGTTAACGAATATAGGATCAATTATGTGAGCGGCGGATACTCTGAACAGACCCCCGTTGAGATCCCCTGTACGCCGAACTTCATTACCAAGATTACCTGCAAGCGTGCGGGTGGATCGCTGCCCATGGCTAGAATTTGTAAGTACGGTGGCCAGAACAATCAGTGCGCTGAATCTCTTGTCAGCGTGACCTTCGGGCCGCAGATAGCATACGGATTCGACTCGTACTACACCCTCGATATTAGCCTGCACACGCCGATCTATGTGGCGCCTCCTGCTAACTGCGCAGCAAGCGGTGGTGTTTATAGCAGCACGTCAAACTTCCTCTCCATTGCAAATGATGCAGCGGCCACTCCGGAGTGTGAGCTGACGATCGTCTCAATCCAGCCGTAGGCTGGTAGGCGCTACTAATCAGCAAAAGCCTCGTGCTTCGTAACACAAGCACGAGGCTTTCTTATACCGTTCGCAAAATTTCTACGGCTTTGTGAGACTGTTGAACCGACCTGCGCATTCGCGCGGAAAAGACTGGACTGGTGATGTCTACTTTTCAGTCAGCAGCTATCAGCTCTCTGCTGACTGCATCAGCTCGCAGTTACAGCTACAGCCACAGCTGCGGTCGCCGCCGATAGCCTTTGCCGCACTTAATGAATAGTTCCCGATTCTAGTTCTATCACCCAGAGATAACAGTATTTATTTTGCCCGCCTTGGTCGCATTGACGCTTTGTGCTGGGGGTGCTACGAAGCACCGTAGGAGTTCAAGGGAAGAACGGTGAAATTCCGTCACGGGCCCGCCGCTGTAACCGGATAAAGCACTCCAAGCCACTGCGCGAAGAGCGCGGGAAGGCGTGCGTTATTGTCGTCATCCCCTAGCGGGGAAGAGGCAGTAATCTGGAAGTCAGAAGACCTACTCTGTATTTGAGGAAGAGTTCACTTCTTCGAATGCCCTATCTTGTATTTTATCGCAGGGATTGCTCTCGGGGAGAGGAGCTAATCTTGGGAAAGTTGATGCTGCTACGCTGTTGTGTTGCTGTTCGCTGACGTAAGCGTGGTTGATGTCCCCTGCCGTTCAAGTGGGCTTTAAATGTATCATTTTAACGTGCTGGTGCGCGCATCTGTCCTGTTGGTTAGTTTCGCCTATGGGGCTGGTGGTGCTTGGGCTGAAGATCCGACGGGGGCTTCTCCGGTGGAGATTGTGGTCACTCCGAACAGGACCGAGACCCCGCTGCGCGAGGTGGCGAGCTCGGTGAGCGTCATTACGGCGGCTGATATTAAGGAAAAAGGATCGAACTCGGTTGTTGACGTGCTGCACGATATTCCGGGGGTCGATGTGGTGCAAAGCGGCGGCCCGGGTGGAAACGCTGCAGTTTTTATTCGCGGTGCCAATGCCGATCATACCCTCGTGCTGATCGATGGGATTGAGGCTAACAATCCGATCTCACCCAACCGAGCCTTTAATTTTGCTGACCTGAGCGTTGATGATATCGAGCGCATCGAAGTGCTGCGTGGTCCACAGAGCACGCTTTATGGCTCAGATGCTCTCGGCGGGGTGATCCAGATTATCACGAAGAAGGGAACCAAGAAGACGATCGTCGGCGCTTCGGCAGAAGCGGGTTCGTATGATTCCTACACCGAAACAGCGCATGCTTCGGGCGGCAACGATCTTCGTAACTTCTCTTTTTCAGCATCGCAGCGCAACGTGCATAGCTTCTCGGCTGCAGACAAGCGTGATGGCAATAGCGAAGCCGATGCCTATGCCAATAGCTCCTTTGCGGGACGCGTTGGTGTGACGCCTGCAAAAGACCTCGAAGGGGCCCTTTTCCTGCGCTACAACGATGCTCACACGAACCTTGACAATAGCGCTGGCGCTGGCGGTGACGATCCGAACAGGCTGCTCAAGAATCAAGAGATCTTTACGCGCGGTGAAGTGCGTAACTCTTTCTTCGATGAAACACTGAAGCAGATCTGGTTTGGCGATTACACCGAGCATCGGCTCGACGATGACAATGATCCCGATCCGGCACACCCGCTTGATAGTCAGCGTAGCCACTATAACGGAGGCTTGTTTAAGTACGGACTGGAAAATGCTCTCCGTCTAACCTCGTACCTATCCTTACTTGGTGGGGTGGAGAATGCGGTTGAGCGCGGCAGCTCTCTTTTGGATAGCGATAGTGCCTACGGCCCCTACACCGACCAGTTCTATGGCAAAAGTCAGCGTACGACGGGCTACTTTGGCCAGGCGAGCCTCTCGCTATGCGAGGCTTTTCACAGCACGTTCGGTGTGCGCTTGGATGATAATTCGGCGTTTGGCACGCATGCCACTTGGCGTGTAGCACCCACGTACTATGTAAGTGATAGTGGCACTAAGTTTTCGGCGAGTGTCGGAACGGGATTTAAGGCACCGTCGTTGTATCAGCTCTATTCACCGTACGGCGACCCAACGCTGCTACCGGAAAAGAGCTTGGGGATTGATGCTGGTGTCAGTCAGTCGTTTCTGGGTGAGAGTGTTACGCTCGGTGTCACCTACTTCTGGAATAGGTTTGATAACCTGGTGACCTTTAACCCAGCTACATTCGTTCTTGAAAATAGTGGCGGGGCACATACACAAGGCATCGAAGCTTCGTCTGAGTATGAAATAAGTAAGGCCTGGCAGGCGCGCGGTACCTTTACGTACACCGATACCAGTGATGATGAAACGGGACAATCGCTGCTTCGGCGTGCACGTCTGATGTCTTCGGCACGTCTAAGCTACAAAGAGGAGGAGCGTTGGGGGGCACATGCCGAGGTTCTTGCCGTGGGGAGCCGTCCCGATAACGACTACAACAGCTATCCGCCGACTCGTACCACGTTGGCAGGCTATGCTCTGCTCAATGTTGGGGCTTTTTATGGGTTGTCCAGGAATGTTGAGCTCTATGTTCGGGCGGAAAATCTGCTTGATAAAAAATATCAGGAGGTTCTTGGTTACGGCACGGCGGGAGCTACGGGGTATATTGGGGTGAAGGTGAGGATGTAGGGAGGTGCTCGCACCTCCCTAATCGTATAGTTATATGCCATCACCATTTCTACTAAGAATAAATATTGAAGATGGGTCAGGATTGGTGAACATAGTGAGAAGTAGGAATGAATGTTGCTTGCTCGTAGCGACGGAGGTCCCTCCTCTCCCCTTTTGGTGGAATCATCGGTAGCTTTGGCAAAGCACGGGAAAAGGGGAGAGTTCGGGATGACATTAAAAAAAATGTCATCCCGAGCGCAAGTCACTAGTTGGAGTGTGCTTGACTCAACTGCTAGCGAGGACCTCCGTCGTTCGCCGAGCCCTATACCTCGTCGGACCGAGGTGAGCTTTTGCTAACGGCAGAATTAGGTAAAGGTTTCTTTTGAGAAGGTAATATGACGAAAGCATACCTCCCCTATTTAACCCTCTGCAGCGCATTGCTCCTCCTTTTACCTACGTTCGCCGCCAACGCCGACGTCGTCCCTGCCCCTACCTGCGCCCGTATCGTGTCTTTGTCGCCGAGCGTAACCGAGACGCTGTACGTGCTTGGGCTTGGGGATTCGATCGTTGGCGTGACGCGCTATTGCCTGTACCCAGTGCAGGCTCAGGCAAAACCTAAGGTGGGAGGATTTCTTGATCCGAGTAATGAAACTATCGCCTCACTCACCCCATCGCTGGTGATTACCGTTCGCGAGCAGGAGGAGGAACGGCGCTTCCTGGAGACGCTTGGTATAAAAACATTGTCGGTTGAGCACAAAAGTATCAAGGGCATCCTCAACTCGATTGACGAGATCGCCTCTATCTGTGGCCGTGCAGAGGAGGGGCGTAGGCTGCGCGCAGATTTAGAGCAACGGGTAGAAGCCGTTCGTCAGCGGAGTGCAGGAAGGCCGCGTGTGCGGGTATTGGTCGCCGTGGGTGGTAATGAACAGGACGGTGAGCTCTCGCATCTGTTTGTCTCTGGCCGCGATGGCTACTACGACCAGATGCTCTCGATTGTCGGTGCGGATAATGTTTATAGCGGCACGACCGCCAATCTGCCTTCGCTTTCTAAGGAGGGGCTGATTGTGCTTAATCCCGAGGTGGTGATTCAGATCGGCTCAGAGAGCGATGGGTTGCGGGTTGCCCCCGAGGCGATACTTCGAGCATGGTCTAAGCTGTCCATGATCAATGCCGTGAAAAACAAGCGAATTCATATATTTACACAGGACTTCGCCTCGATCCCAGGACCTCGCTTTGTGCTTCTCCTCGAAGAATTTGCTAGAGTTATACATCCAACCTAGGCGGCGCCAACGTATGAACGAACAAGCAATCCTTAATGTCGTAAACCTTGGCGTTCGCCGTGGTAGCCGAACCATCTTGCAGCAGCTGACGTGGAGCGTTGCCAGTGGGGAGTTGCTGGCGCTCGTCGGTCCTAATGGCGCTGGCAAGACGACGCTTCTTAAATGTTTGGCGGGACTAATTGCACACACAGGAGAGGTGGCGTTGCACGGTGTCTCGCTTTCGAGCCTGGCTCGCAGGAAGTTGGCCCAGATAGTTGCCTATGTGCCGCAGAGTGTCGACCTCTCCTTTCCCTTCAGCGTGCGCGAGTTCGTTAGCTTTGGGCGCTATCCCCATCTTGAGCGCTTTTGCGGGTTACAGCCCGAGGATGAGCGCTTTGTAGAAGCTCTTCTCGAAAAGGTTGGTATTCGCTCACTTGCAGATCAACGTGTCAGCTCGCTCAGCGGTGGTGAGCGGCAGAAGGTGCTGCTTGCCTCGGCGCTGGCGCAACAGCCGAAGCTGCTCCTTCTGGATGAGCCGACGGCCTATCTTGATCCGAAGCGGCAGCGAGATCTTATGGCGCTGCTCCATACGCTCTGTTCCGACGGGCTCTCGGTGGTGGCGGTTACGCACGACATTAACGGTATGGGGCGTGAGGCCGATCGAATCTTGGCACTTAAAGCCGGTCAGCAGCATTTCTTGGGAACTCCTGAGGAGTTTATCCGTCCCGAAATATTGGCGGGACTGTATGACGAGCGCTTTACGCTCTTTACTCATCCCGAGTCCAAGCGCCAGGTGGCTATTACCCATTCTACTCACTAATGATCTCCACGATGATCTCGACAAGGCGACGCCTCATTATTTTCGGACTGGCAATGATCGCCATCCTCTTCGCTTGCCCGTTCCTTCCGCTCTCGCTCTGGGATGGGCCGGCACAGGCGGTGGCGCCGATGATCTTCTGGGAGATTCGCGTTCCACGAGTCTTGGGTGCTTTTTTGGCGGGTGCCGGGTTGGCGACCTGCGGGTTAGTCTTTCAGAGCATGTTTCGTAATGTGCTAGCGACGCCGTTTACGCTGGGGGTCTCGAGCGGCGCCGCTTTTGGGGCCAGTCTCTTCTATGCTTTGGGGTTTAATTGGTCGCTTGTTGGGCTTTCAGGCTCAGCATTATTTGCGATTCTTGGAGCACTAGGAACAACATTTCTGGTCTTTCTCCTCGGTCGCTTGCGACGCAGCGCAAACTCGGCGGAGGTCACCTTGCTTCTTTCGGGCGTGGTGATCAGTTTCTTCTTTTCAAGCCTGATCCTTCTTTTGCAGTATCTGAGTGACTTCGCTGGACTGTTTAAGATTACACGCTGGCTGATGGGAAGCCTCGAGCTGATGGAGTACCGCGTGGTTGTTGCCCTTCTTATCGTTGTCGTCTTTGGGGCAGTAATAAGTTTCCTGAATGCGCATGAACTTAACCTGCTTAGTGCTGGTGAGGAGTTCGCTTTAAGTAAGGGGGTGGCGGTAGTGCGCGTGCGCTGGACACTGGTGGCGGTGACCTCGCTTGTTGTCGGCGCTGTGGTTTCGTTTTGCGGTCCGATCGGCTTTGTCGGGATTATGGTGCCACACATCTGTCGAATCCTCTTTGGTCTAAATCACCGCGTCTTAAGCCCCTGTGTTTTTCTCTTCGGCGGCGCATTTTTAGTTCTCTGTGACACGCTGGCGCGGACAGCCATCGCCCCGTATGAGATACCGGTGGGGGTGATCACCTCGCTTCTCGGCGGGCCGTTTTTCTTGTGGCTGTTGCTGCGCGGGGAGGAGGAGCAGAGTTAGCAGGGCCCTTCGGTCCCTGCTAGCCTTGTTAAAGCATGGGATTGTGCGTGCATAGTATCCCCCCTCCAAGAACGATTGTATATGAGAGGAAGATGCGACCTGGCGAAGTGGGGTTAAGCCTTCTTAATCCGGAGCAGTACCGATATGAATTGCTCGGAAAGATTGCTGATGATGTGAAACAAGCAGCGAAAATCTTTGCAAATAACTATTCTGTTAGCGGAATTGATACTAAGATGCTCATCCGCCGTATCAGTGTTACCGAAGTTGAACTCTATTTGCACTATCGAGTCATAATTTTGCCGCAGGGAATGGGGTTTCTTGGGGCACAATAGATGAGCGGGGTTTGGGCAGCGCTTAGTGCCAATCTTTTTGGCTTGAGGCAATAACCAAGCCAGGGAATTAATTTCGCAAAGAAAGATGAGAATAAATGGAAAATGACGAAATATCTAAACTGCACACGTACCAGTGGATGCAGAGCCGGATTCCTGCACTGGATGCGCTTACTGCTTTCGTGCCTGAGAAGTTGCTGCCGATAAATTCTTCCATGAAGCAGACTTTGGACCAAATCAAAGGCGAATCACGATGGTATCCTGTTGAGGGGGGACACCGAGTTCTCATACGTGACTTTAATGATCTCACCTACGATAGTGCCCTGTTCACGATTGAGAAAGGTGCCTGGGCTCATGAACACTGTGATATCTGTGACGAACGTATTCCACAGATGACTCTTTGCTATGTCACAGGAGTTGATGAGCCTTATCATCTTCTATGCGTCAAGTGCTATGAAGAGAAGGTAATGTCTATTGCCTCATCATGAGTTTCCCCCTTCGCTCGGCCTTCCCACTTCGCCTGGCCTTGCGGCCAGTGCTTCGTGGGACAAGTGCGGCCGAAGCTATGGCGAGACAGGCTACGGCCGAAAGCTGCAGCGGCATCAGATGCAGTCAGCAGAAAACTGACTTCGGATCGCTCCCGTCTCGGCTCTCACCGATCCGAGGTATGGAGGTTGGTGAAACACCTTGCGGCGAGAGACGGAGAGAGCCGATTAAAGATAAACGCTCGTCGGTCTGAAATATCGCCTCGCTAGCCCTTATAACCACTCCAGCAGCGTGCTTCTCAGCGCCTCCTTGAGATCATAAAAAGCCAGATTATGACCAGCTGTCGTCGATGTAAGGCGACGAACACGTCCCGCACCTTTGTAGGCCAACTCCAATTTAGCCGAATGGCTAGGGGGCACCATCGTATCTTTGAGGCCATGGGCAAGGAGTAGGTCCGTTGTCTTAAGATCTTTGGGAAGTAAGGGCTCCAGGAAAGATATGCACGTCCTGCGTAAGTACGAGGAGCGCAGCAAACCCGGCAACATAAAGAGCGAATTTTATTAGGTCCATCTATCTCAGACTATCGGTTGATTGTTCCATCTTACAGGTTATAAACCTTCGGCTTTAGCCGGAAAAGCGACTTTCGGTCGCCTTCAAACCTACCGGCTTTAGTCGGTAGTGGTTTAGTTATTCCGACTGTTCAGTCCAACATTCCTCTGTTTATCCTATGGGTTATCTTTGCCCGAGGGATTGGTCAGTTCAGGGCGCAAGGATTATTTTTAACGCGAATGGGCGAAGTCACGAAGGATTACAATGCCTTACCTTCGTTCCTTTCATCCTTCGCGTTGAAAATAAAATCGTAAAAGTATCGCTAGGTTATAGTGAACATTCTTACGCCCTAGTAGTTATTTATCTTTGCCTACCTCTTTTTAACGCGGTATAAACCTTGCGGCTGCTACCTGTTCATTGAGTGACGCCTCATGGGCGTGAATTTCGCTTTTGTAGTTGAGTTTGGGGAGCCTTATATGAACCAGCATCATTTATCACGTCATATCCCGGCACATCGCGCTGGTGAACGGTGGGGCGAAATGACACTACAGCATCAGCCCACGTTAGGCTGTGAATTCGATCTTCTTCCGGATTTCGAAATCGCCAGAGTAATTCGGGAGCACTCCCCTTTTCATAATCACCCGTTGACCCCGCGAGGGATTCCAGAATTTATAACGCAGGTCACGGGGGAGTTGGTAGAGCGAACGCTGGATAAGGAGACACTTCGGCAGCACTACATTGTAGCTGCATCCCTCGTCTTGTTCGCGCGCCATCTGCTGAACTTGGGAATAGAAGAGGTAAGCGTGAGTGCCTTTGAGCGACTTCTGCGACATCCTCCGCATAATATAGAGAAACCGCTTGGTCTTATCTTTAAGGCCTCGGATGGTGGTGATCTGGTAGAGTTAAATGGGGCACACCTCTCTAGTGGGGGGCTGCTTGAGGTGAGCGAAGAGTCGGAAGCTGGAGGTCCGAGATTTAAGACCAGTGATCGTGTCCAGGCTACCATTGAAGACGCTCTGCGCGAAGTGCGCGCAGAGATCTCTCATGGGTATCGGTATGCACTGCACTTTGCTTTTATCGGATATCACCACGTTTGCCTGCCTATATTTAATATTCGTTCATCCTCAGAAACGGCGGACTTAATACTGTCTGAAGAATTGCGCGTTCATCGTGGCCGGTTTTTTCTGCAGATGCCTGAGTTCTTGAGTGAATCTTGAGCTGCCGTAACTAGTCAGCACTTTTAGTGAAGGCGCAGGGAAAATTCGATGACGTTGACGTCTAATGTCTTACGCCGGACGTCCTACGTCGACGCAAGACGTCCGGCGTTAGTCGTTTGACGTCGGCATCATCGATCTTTTAGTTAAATAGTTCCCTAGAGTACGGACTAGTTACGAGCTACCCTTCCTTGGGATCCTGCGGTAAGTATCGCCTATTGCGGCCCTAGTGGCCTACATTGCCTTCTCTCGGAGGCCGTTGTATTTTCACGGGGAGCCTTGCCGCTATAAGTTCGTGCAAGGAGGGAGCGATGTCACGCTCTTCCATGAGACAATTTAAGTACCCCCCATGAGCGACTCAGTTGGTAAACTCTTAGGTAGCATCGCCCCATCTCAAGAGCGAGCCTCTCTGTTTTTAGAGCGTCATGGCATCGTTCTTCTTTCGATTGCAGCCTTTCTCATTCCTCTAAAGCTATTGGCCGCTTATATCGTAATCATTCCCCTACTCAGCCTGTGGCTCTTTGCTCGCCTGCCCAAGCCCCAACTCTCCCCGATTCTGACTCCATTCCTGCTTTATGCGGCTATTGCATTTGTCTCTTCTTTCTTCGGGTTAGACCCGTCGCGCGCCCTGCGAGGGTTGCTATCGTTGGTCTTTTTCTCCCTCCTCGTCGGCTATAGCAGCGAGGTTTTTGGTAAGCCCAAAGGGTATTACCCGCTTTTTTTCTTATTGCTCGCGCAAGCAATTGCTGCTTTTCAAGGTGCCGTGTTTTCAGCATATCCTGATTTCATCCACCAATTGTTCCCGAAGATGGAGCGTCTCTTCCTCGGACGAATCGCCGAATCCGGTCAGATGGCGCTCTCCTTGGTTCTGGCTTTTGGGCTCTTCCTGCTTCTGGCCAAGAGGGAAAAGATGAGATCTCCTTGGCCACTTTTGACCCTGCCCAAGGCAGGCATCGGCATCGAGATCGTCGCCGCTCTTTTTGCCTGTCTATTGTTCGCTTCCCTTGGTTTCTCTTTTAATCTGGGGATCGCTGGAACGCAGAAGCTCCTCTTGCTGGGTGTTGCCTGTCTGTGGATCGCGTTGTCTTTTGGCAGATCTGTGGCTATTTTTCGTTCAGGAGAGGTAGCTCGGGCTTGGCGCGCTTTTCTCTGTTCGTTTGTAATCCCGGCGATAAGCGTCGGAGCCTTGGTTAACCTTAAGCGTGGCCCATGGGTTGGAATCGCCGTGGCGAGTGTCATACTACTCCTACGGTATGAGAGAAAGCTTGTTTTGCCCCTGCTTGCGGCGGCGCTTCTGGCAGCGACGTTGATCTCTCCCGTTCGTGCCCGTCTAGCGCAATCATCACACGACTTCTTTATATACGGTGGACGAAACGTCATCTGGCAGGTAGGAGCAGAGCTGGCACCGCGCTATCCGCTGGGAGTTGGATACAAGAATAGCCGGGTGTTGCGTGAATACTCACAGCAGATCCCTGCGGAGTTAACCCACTTTCACAACAATGCTCTCAATATCCTTGTTGAAAGTGGTTGGATGGCGCTCCTCGCTTTTGCGTGGTGGATTATCAGGATTGTAAGAACCGGATTTAAGAAAGAGATATACGCTGGCGTGTTGGGGACGAGTGTGGCCTGTGCGGTCATCTCTTGGCAGGTAGCCGGCCTGGTGGAGTACAACGCTGGTGACAGCGAGGTGCTGCTCGTCGTCTATCTCGCCTTGGGATTGCTTGTGGCGATCGGAAAGATGGCGCAGGATGGTAGGAATGCCGTCTCCCAGAATATCGGGCAGGCGTTAGGCTGATTTCGTTAGAAGGTAACTATGCGCCCTCATCGACTAACGCTGACGTCAAACGTCTAGCGCCGGACGTAAAGCGTCGAGGTCAGACGTCCGGCGTTAGACGTCAGCGTTATACGATCCTCGCACTACTCCTATCTGTATGGGGAGACTAATTACGTACTTTTTGACTAACAACATTAAGAAGGCACCTATGAAACGAGGAACAGATTATATTGGGGTGACAGTCTCTTTTCTCTGCCATGACGGCAGGGGAAAAATTCTATTGCACAAACGCACTCAAAATAGTCGTGACGAGCAAGGGAAGTGGGACAACGGTGGCGGGGCGTTGGAGTTCGGGGAGGGGTTTGAAGAGGCTGTCGCGCGTGAGATTAAAGAGGAATATTGCGCCGATGTTGTAGAGAGTAAATTTCTCTGCGCGTACAACAACCTGCGGCAGCAAGATGGCGCGCCAACACACTGGGTGAATATTGTGTATTTTGTGCAGATTGATCCGGCGCAGGTCCGAATCGGTGAGCCGACAAAGATGGAGGAGCTTGGTTGGTTTTCTCCCAACGCCCTGCCTGAACCGCAACATCCGACTCTTGCAAGGTGGATTGTTGAGGCGAGAAAGGCGAAGATGATTTAAGTCGCTATGCTTCGCATAGCGACTTAATGGGAACAGCTTGTCTAGAGCGTAAGTTGAAGGGGAGAGATACTCCTAGGCGATCTACTCAAACTCCCTCTCAAATACATCTTTCGCAAAAATCCTAACTCGCGATTCATCGTCATACGCAGTTAGAACTTGCTGCCCTGTCTTTTCGCATCTTCTTTGAACTAATTTGAGTTTACCAACAAGCTTCGTGCGGCCCTCCATCCTTTCTCGATAGGTGGTTCGAGGAAGTGGAACCCCGAATTTTCGATAGCTTTTTATCTCCTGAGTGGTGATCCGAAATGGCTGTTGCGATTCTGCGCTTCGCACCGTGATTGAATCATCTGAGTCGGGAAGTCCCTCGGGAAGCTCCGATGCGTTTATTGCCCCGGGAAATTCCTTGATGTCCTCTTCCCACCAGAGGAGTCCTTGGCGCCGCACTTCGTGATAGGTTAGCGGAAAGTAGCGCTGCGCGAGTGAGATATTATAGGGGTGCGCTGAAAGACGCATTGGAAAATATTGCCCCCATTCGCCGGTTTCGCGCATGTGTTCCACAAGTTTAAGAGCGAGCTTGTCATACGCGTCCTTTGAATATTGCTTGTTTAGGATGCAGTGAGATCTCTTCTGTGCGGAGATGCACCCAAAGCATGATTTTGAACCGTGGCATAGCTGACAATACAGAAGATCCGCAACGCCGTACCAGCAACTGTCACAATACGCACAGTGGAATGCCCCACCACCGGTCACGGTGCATTCGTAAATAAGCTCGGCCCCCTCCCCCCAACAGTAATAGTCCTGACAACTTTTGCCGGCTGTCTGAATATTAAAGCAGTAGCGCATTGATTCGGAGTCGCGCACAAGAAAGCTATCTCGGACGTCTTTACAGGAATGGAGATGATTGCCTGTGCAACGTTCCAATCGAGAGCCGGATAGATGAGGACGTGGTGATCTGTTCCAAAAAGCGAGAGTTCGCTGATGAATATCTTCTCGGGCCGAAAAAAAGTCGAGGTGAAGCGTGGCAATATATTGCTTATACTCCTCTGCCGTGACTTGCTTATTGAAGATGTAAAACTCTTTGTGGCGAAGGTTGACGCAACCAAAGCAGCTTTTACAAGAGCGGCATCCTCTTAGGAAATAACTCTCACTGCAATCTGCGCAGTCCTCTGAGCTCTGTAGACCGTAGCAGCGCACACAGGAGGTGCAGTCGTAACAAAGCTCGCAGTATGAGATTAAGGTGCACTCAATGCACGTGCGACAGTCCGATGCCATTTCGCAGTAGAGGGAATCCTCGACTCTGCCGGCATCGAAGACAAAATAGCAGTTGCGGAGATTATCACTATTATTACAGAAGTCGCTATTTTCAGTTTGCACGTTGATCACGGCGAGACGGGGTACGGTGTTTGATAGCTCTTCAAACTGATCAAAGAAGGGTCGCGAGAAATCGACTTCTTGCCCATACTGCTCTGGACACCAGCCGCTTTCATCGTACCATTCTTTTACACTGATTAGTGGGAACGGGGGCGGGCGAACAAACTGGCTAAAAAGTAATTCATCCGTGGTGGTTGACCTTTGCCGAGCAACAAAGGTTTGATTTCTGAAGGAAAGCCTTCTCTGCAGTCGACAGTCAGGACAGAGCGTTGGAGCTGGAATCTCAACAGTGGCCCCTCCAAAACGGAAGGCCAGGGAAGCATAAAAGGCTTGGTCGTAATCGTCGACCGAAAATAGTGCTCTACATTGGTGGCAAGAACGCTCTTCCATCCATGCCAGTCTACAATGTCCAGATACACAAGGCTAGTTCTTAGTCGACAGGGAGAGTTTTACCTCGACCATAAAAATAGGGCAAAACCGAAGGTTTTTCCATTCAAAAGAAAGGTTGCTCCAGGGCACGACATCGTTATTCTTAAGTGAAAAAACTTTCCGGTCGAGGTACTAGTTACATCGATCACGATCACTTTTCTCCTACCCACACTTAATGAGTAAATATCACCCTATGTCTTCCTTATGCCAGGCTGCTTCCGAGGGTACTTGGCTCTGCATGTCAGCACGGTGTCTGCGCTGGTGGTTCTCGCACCGAAGGTGGGCTAGGTCTACCCTTTTTGTGGCGTTATCAACGGCTGCAGCATGGTGCAAGAAAAGGGTAGACCTCCGTCCGCCATCAATGCGCTTTTTGCGTCACAACTTTGTGCGGACGGTATACCCAAACACTGTCCGCAAAAAGTAGCGTCCGGCGGGACGCCCATTGCGCTGCGAGCGAAACTCATAGACTTCGCCAAGTCTCGTAAAACTTGAGGCTATCTCGGGAACCTCAAGGTCGCTACGGCTACGGGCTACGAGGAGCGCGTCTTTTCCTTTGAGGTTGCCGCTGGGGAGCCAATCGTTAAACATCAGACTATCTAGGCCAATGAGGTTTCGCCCTGCTACTTCTGGTGCGGCGCTGTGGTGGGCGATGGCCGCAAGGCGTGTGTAAAAGCTAAGTTCCGCCGCTGTAAAATGTTTGTCCATGCCGACGATGAGCGGAAGTTTGCCCGTGGCGTTGCGTATGCTCAGCGCCACATTAAAAGAGTGTTCCCCAAGATTACGCCAGCCGATGAGGCGTCCGACCTTGGATGAGTACGGTACTCCGGGATACCCAAGCGCTGGATAGTAGATTACAGCGCCAAATCCGATAAGAGATGCGGGGATCATCACCAGCCAGCTTTTGTACAGATAGCGCTCGGTGTCGGTCTGAGCAGGGCCTATGCCCAGTGCAAGATGTCGAGCCATGAGGGGGAGTGCCGCCAAAAATGCCGGCCCGGCCCAGATGATCTTCGTTCCATGGCTAAGGCTAAAAAGTAGAAACACCGCTAGCGGGACAAAAAACAGCGCAGCACAAAACCGACGTGTCGCTGCTGAGACGAGGACCTCTCGCGTCGACCGCCAGTAAAGCCAACTCGCAGCCGCAATCCCGGTAGGTGTGGTCAGGACCAAGAGATGAAGCAGGTAGGAGGGCAGCCCAAAGGTAGCCACGGCATTGAGACGCCTGCTTCCTTGAAAAGCGAACGATGCCCATTGGTGGGTGGCGTTCCAGTAAATTACGGGAGAAAAAACGGCGAGGGCGACCACGACGGCGAGGTATGGCTGGGGGCGCAAAAAGTAACGCCGCAGCGGCGGATGCCACACAAAGACAAAGAGACTAGATAGCCCGACAAGAGCGATGGTGTATTTGGAGAGCATGCCGAGACCAAGGCAGAGTCCTAAGCCGAGCCACTCTTTCCAGCAGGCCTGCTCTAGGTTCTCGCATTTTCTAATGAGGCGCAGTAAAAAGTACAAGCTTGCCGCCCACCAGGTTACCAGCGGAGCATCCGGGGTAATCGCCGTTCCAATGCCGAAGAAATAGGGCACACTTGCGAATATGGCAGCGCCGAGCCAAGCCGTGCGACGATCGAAGGCCACGTTGACGAGCTGAAATGCAAAAAATAGAGAACCCAAGGAGCAGATCCAGGCGGGGAAGCGTACGCTAAACTCTGAGTTGCCCAGCAGCTTGACGCTGGCGGCGATGAGCCAGGCTGAGAGTGGAGGATGATCGAGGTAGCCGAGGGCGAGATGCTGGGCATAGTTCCAGTAGTAGGCCTCTTCGGGGATAAGCTCAGGGAGGCCAATGAGGAGCAATCGTAGGAGCACGCTATAGGCAACGATGAGCTGCGCTGCCCTCGGGGTAACACCAGAACTTATCCTGCTCTGCCACGCTCGGCGCCAGATCTCACTGAGCACTACCGCAAAGATGAAACACAGCCATGCTGGTAAGCCAAGGCGAACGAAGAGTACACCAAAAAATGCACCACGAAGCACAAGGTTAAGCAGGAGCGAGCAGAGAGCGGGCCAGATCGAATCCGGCTTAATGCTCGATGACCCTCGCCTGTCGAGTGTTAGCATTAGTGTCGATGCAACGAGGGCTAGTAGTTGACTGTCTTCAGGTCTGAGCTTTATCCAGCTCAAGCCAAAGCAGATGATGAGGTCCAGTGCTATGAGCATATCAGGCCTTACGCTGCTCTTCGGGAAGGCCTAGGGCCTTTCGGGTTGCCTGGTAAACTTCGGCCACGCTAATCGCCTTGAGGCACAGGTTTTCGGTACAGCGTGTGTGGCGGTGATTGAGCGCAGATAGGCACGGGCTGCATGAGTAGTGGGCGAAGAGCGTCGTTGCTTTTCTGCTTAGCGGACCATACAGCGCTGGGGTTTCCGGTCCATAGAGCACCACCGATGGTAGCGCCGTTAGCGCTGCCAGATGTGCCGGGCCACTGTCGTTGGTGACGAGTACTTTGGAGAATTCGAGCAAGGTTACTACCGATCGCAGGGTTGGGGTTTTGCCGGTGAGGTCTAAGCAACGTGTTGTGCCGAGGCTGTGCTGCAATTTTTCGGCATACGGTTTCGATCCCTTGAGGCCGATGACGACGACGATGGCTTGAGGTAGGTCGCTGAGCAGCTGCTCTGCCACGGCGATAAAGTTTGACACTGGCCAGCCGCGAATAGGCAGTGCCTCGCCCGGGTCGGGGTTGAAAACGAGGAGCCAGTTGTTTTCAGTCAGCTCCGGGCTTTCGCGTTTGAGAAGTTCCCACACCTGCGCTTTCTCAGTTGTGTTGGCGTGCAGCTGAGGAAGATCTAAAAGTTCACTACGCAGATCGTTTTTCACCAAGGGGATCTGTGTTGCCGGGGCCTGGAGTGCTTCGACCAGGGCGAGAAAATTTAGGGCGATGTGCAGGTGAGGATTGTAGGGCACGTCGTGGGTAAGCAGGTTCCCGCGGTACAGGCCCTCGTTGGTTGCGCGATGAAATCCGACGCGGCGGCACGCCCCGGAAAGATAGGTAAGTAGCGCTGTACAGCGCGAGAAGAGTTCGAGATCGATGACGGTGTCGATGCCGATGCGGTGCAGCTGCTGCAGCGCGCGTAGGGTACTCAAACTAAAGGCAAGCAGATTCGAGTCGTCTATGACGAGGATGTTCTCGGCTGGAATCAGGTTGAGGATGGCGCAGCTCTCACTGTTCTTCCTAAAGATAAGAAAGTAGAGCTTGGCTTGAGGGAACTTGCGTTGAGCTTGGACGAGGCTGGAATAGGCCAAGATCGCACTGCCCATCTCACTTAGTTCGATGAACAGGATGTGTCGAATTGCATCCTCAGTCTGGCGCGGGGCAATAAGAGAGAAGATCGAGTGCCAAACCGAAACCAGAAAGCACAGCGGCACACCAACCCAAAAATCTATTATCTGTAATAGTCTAACGCGCATGCGCTATGACTATAGCCCAACGGGGGGTGGAAATATAGCACTAGGTTCCTTGACCCTTGAAACGTGTACTATACCGTCCGCAAAAAGTCTTGGCGTAAAAAACGCATTGATGGCGGACGGAGGTCTACCCTTTTCTTGCACCATGCCACAGCTGTTGATAACGCCACAAAAAGGGTAGACCGAGAACCTTTCGCTCTATTGCCGTGCAGACAAGCAAAGCCAAAAACTCTCTGGAAGCAGCATAGCATAAGGAAAAAGATGGGTGTATCTAACCTGTTGATTTCATGTAATAAAATGCGA
>CAIXSY010000193.1 GCA_903922175.1 uncultured delta proteobacterium
GTTGGAGAGACTCACTGTGCTGCTTCTCTCAACTGGCATCACATTGAGCCAAAGTGCTTACCACCATATTCTCCTGACTTGAACCCGATCGCCCGCCCCTTTCGCGCACAAACGGCCATGGTTTTACACGGAGAATCTACGCGCTCAAGGGTCGAGGTCGTCTCGTCCTTTTAGGCTTTCTCGACTCCATTTCCAACCAGATAACCTGCCTTGTGCTCGTTGCGGCACCCCCCATCGAGGCTTCGCATGCCTCTGCTGTCGCACCAACTAGCGGCGCGCGACGTGTCCTCCGTAGCACCGGCCGCGAGGCCGGGCGAAGGAGGAAGCGCGGCGCTCCGGCCGCCCCGAACTTTTTGAGAGCCGCCAAGACTCTTAGCGGCCGATGCAACTACTCGAACTCCACAATCAGGTCTCCAACATCAACCTTCGTGCCTATTCTGCCGAGTACGCGTTTTACCCTGGCGTCGGCCGGTGCCTTGACGAAGGTCTGCATCTTCATCGCTTCTATGGTAAAGAGTCGATCGTCTTTCTTGATGCTTTGACCGGCCTTGACGTCAAGCGCGACGAGCGCTCCGGCTAGCGGTGCGCCTATCTGTTTGCTATCCCCCGCAGCTGCTTTTTCTGAAGGGGATATTTTTGGCGCCCGCTTTCGATCACGAACGGTAATGCTACGCGCCTGTCCGTTGAGTTCGAAGAATACATTGCGCTCGCCGGCCTCATCCGGCTCGCCTATCGTCTCGAGCGAGATGTAGAGTCGCTTCCCTTTTTCGAGATCGACGGCGATCTCTTCGTTGTCTTTAAGCCCGTAAAGGTAGGTCAATGTCGGAAGGTTCGTGGGCTCACCGTATAGCTGGCGACTCTGCCCATACTCCTTAAAAACATGCGGGTAGAGTAGGTAACGCAGTGTCTCGCGTTTTGAGGCGCTCTTCTCACTGAGGCATTCGGCGACAGGAAGTGATGAGCCCGTTGCTTCTTCCGTGCACCGCTCCCATAAAGTTAAACACCCGTTCACTCTCGTAGGCGAATTGTCTGCTCTGAAGAATAGATCGGTGCTCATACAAAAGACTTTCAGCAGCGGGAGACCTGCCAAAGTCCAGCTCCGGAGCGTAGACCTGTACCAGCGGGTCGCCGCCATATATTTTGGTGTTCTTAGCTCTGATAGTTAGGCCATTAAGAACGAGGGCATACTCCGTTGGATCTTCACTACGGGTGACATCGAGTGGCACACTGGCGCCAGCTCCAGCTGCACTGCAACCCTGAATGATGCAAAACTCAGGATGCATCTTACTTCTCACGTGGAGAAGCCTATTCTCCCAATCTGCACCATCCTTACTTCTACAAAAGCATCTATTCATCTCAGCAACGATCCTCTCTGCCGTAAATTGCAGATGGGGCATTAACCGACTAGCCACGGCGGTGCAAAGGTGCTTCGAAAGTAATGGGCAGAGGGCCCTTCCGTTATAGCTACCACTAACACGGAGACCATTCGCAGGAGCCATCTTTTGCCCTAACTGAAGGGAGTTTCTTTTAAAGTGAATAACAAGATTTCGTGAACTATTAATCTTGTCGAGTCCAAATTCAAATTTAGTCGCACAAAGAACCAGGCCCAAGCCATCACGGCACATGTCCATGTTGCGAAAGATACGTGGAGCAGTGCAAGCGCTAAAGAGAGCGCTGCGCAGTACGTTGCTGCCACTGGCAAATCTGGTCGAAAAGTCCGGCATGGCAAGATTGTAGCTAAATTCAATCCCTTAAGTAAGGTCGGCGCACTTCTTACGTTAAATATATTTCGGGGGCAAAGTCTCGTGGCTAGCGAAGAGGGGAAGGCAAGGCGAAGTAGGAAGCCCCTGAAATGAAAGGAACTTTTATTGTTCTATCATCCAGGTTATAAACCTTCGGCTTTAGCCGTAAGTGCTTCAGCCGGTGGTAGTTTAGTTATGGGAAATCTAACGGCGATGCGAGAGGTCGGCAAAATGTTAGAGAGTCTACTTCGCCTGGCCAAGGCTATTTTAGGCCATTCCTGGGGACGGTGGGCGGTAATCATCATTCCACTCGTGTTGTGGTTAGCCGGCGTGCCGGTTATCCGGCTCAGTTATGGCGCGCTGGTAGTCCCGTTTCGCGCCGTGCAGTTTCATTTTAGTGCAGATCGACCGGATGCACAGCGCCTGGTTCATTTGACCGGGCTTTCGACCAAGCGCGGAGCTGTCACGGGCTACCTCGATGAATTGGGCCTTTGGGCGGTACTCAGAGAGCTCCGCTCCGAAAAGCTTTCATTAAGGCATCAAGCGATGGCTCTCGCTATCGTTTGGCAGGAGAGCAGGTTTCGCTTCTATGCCAAAAACCGAGCCTTCAGCGCTTGCGGTCTCTATCAATTAGTGGCGGCTACCGGGAAAGCAAAAGATCTCGCCTGGTGGCGCTGCATGGACCCCGTGGCCAATACCAAAGCCGGCACACAGCTTTTTCAGGAGATCGCATCGGTGAGTTCAGATGATCTGGGGTTGTCTCTACGCTGCGCATATTTAAAACACTACTATGGAGGAGGGCACGGCTGCAGTACTGATCCGCAAGCGATCTGGAAAAGCGTCGGCGATCGCATGCTCGGCGAAGCTGTGCTCTATCTTAAAGCGTTGCAGCAGATTGAAGCTGAGCACAGCCGAGAAACTACGTTGGATCGCCTTGGGAGGGGGGGCCTGCCATACCTGCCGCTGTTGTTGATCGTTGCTGTAATTTTGCTCCTGAGGTGGCGCAGGCTTAACTAGCTAGAGCCTGTCCGGAAACAGCGAAAGCGCGATAGGACGGGAGAAATAAGTGAAATAGTAGAGTAGTATACGTAGCCAATTTCGAGGTTAAGCCCGAAAGAGGCACGCTATAATAGCGCCGACTAGTGAATTTTGAGGCTA
>CAIXSY010000194.1 GCA_903922175.1 uncultured delta proteobacterium
CTGAGGGATTATCTGACCAATTCTAGTTAACTACCCCGCCCGAAAAATGAAATTATGTACCCCGCATATCCCGCCTGTGTTGAGGCGCAGGTAATCCGCTTGAATGATTAGGGATTTGTCAGTCAGGTAACATCATGAGATAAAATCGCCTCAGAGCAGAGATTCGTACTCTCTGCTCCGAGACTTGACCTTTAGGGAGTGAACGCTCCCCATGATCCGCCCAGAAGATCGACCAAAATCATCGCAGAGTCAATTCCCAAATCAATTTCACTGCCGAACTCGGCACTGTTTGCGCAAGGGGTGCGGTCGCGCCTTTAGGGCGTGCCATCCGGCAAGTCGTTACTGCTCAGATGAGTGCAGGCAAGAAGTTCGCCGCTGGCAGAATAGGCGCTACGGACAACGGTACCGAAAGACGGGTAAAGGCAAGGCAAAACGCAGCAGCCAGGCGCGCAACCGGCGCCGACGGGTAAAAGAACAAAAACGTACCGAATACACCGCTGCGGCGGGTAGCGTAGGCCAGCACAATGAGCAGCATCAAGGAGTTATCTGCGCCCGTCCCGGCTGCTACGAGTACGTACTACCTACACGTCATTCTCCTGGCCAAAAGTACTGTTCTAAGCCGTGTAGCTCAGCTATGCGTTGCGTCTCGGAGCGCGAGAGGCGTTGGCGAGAGAGGCTAAAACAACGCAATAGATAAGTGGACGGTATTGAAAGACTCTAGCGTGCTTGCCTAGTTTGTCCGTGCCATGAGCGAAGAGCGAAAGGCTCAAGGCGCTATTTAGGAGAAAGCAACTTATGGGCAGGCACTTTAGTTCCGAACAACTTTACCACCTACGAAACAACATCTCGATTGATGCTTTGATTAAAGCGCTTGGGATAAGCTATCGGCAATGCCCGGGAGAGTTATTCCGCTTCCAATGTCCACGCTGCCTTGGCTATCACACATCGACGCATCCTCAAACCAACCTAGCGCGCTGTTTCACGTGTCAGACGAACTTCAATTCTATCGAGCTTGTAATGCTCGTTAAGAAACTTCCGTTCGTTGCTAGCGTTTACCTTCTCCAGCAGCATGAATGCACCCTTGGTACAATCACGCATGCACTGGCTCCGCAAAAGCCGCACCGTACTTCAACAGCTACTTCAACACCGACGTCAATCGGTGAACTGCTACGCCGTATAGCCGGTGCGGTCAAGGAGCCATCATGAAAGTACGACTCATCTACGGCAAAGACCGATTACTGCTTACCGACTCACGAGGGCGGGCATTACGAGAGGCCAACAAGTTCCTCACCACTCTCCGTGTGCGCGGGCTCTCATCACATACGGTGCGAGCATATGCACAGGACCTACAACACCTATTTTCCTGGCTCCACTCCCCCGCAAAGATTCGATTACTTGATATGACCAATCTGTGCGAATTTATCGACCGGCAACGCAAAGCTAACAGCAGCCCACGCTCAATCAACCGAAGACTAAGCACCATAGGGCTCTTTTACCGTTTCGTCACCGGCAAACCTTTGCCCATCTCGCTTCCTTGGTCGGGCTATCGCGCTCGCACCCGCGACCGCTCGCTAGGTGTTCACCGAATACCCCACAAGGATAGCGCCCGTATGCGCGTTAAGGTACCTAGAGAACTTATTATCCCACTCACCACCGAACAAGTGCAGTCGCTGATTAAGCACTTCGTGCGTTACAGGGATCTGGCGATTTGTTACTTGATGCTGCTTTGCGGTCTTAGAGCGCAGGAAGTTCTGAACATAGAAAAGGGGGACCTTCAACCTCTCGACAAAACTCTCCGTGTCCATGGCAAGGGTAATAAAGAACGTATCCTCCCTTTACCTGAAATCGTCTGCGATTTAGTGGCGAAATACCTCTCCTTTGAGAGACCAACAGACTGCTGCACCAACTCCCTCTTTGTAGCGCTCCAAGGCAGCCAGCGTGGAAAACCTATGACCGTGGCAGGACTGCGAAGTCTGTTTCGCACCAGACGCTCCACGCCCGGGCTCGCCAATGTCCACCCCCATCTGCTACGCCACACCTTTGGTTCGACAATGGCAAGCCGCGGGATCTCGCTCCCCATACTCCAGCGCATGATGGGGCACGCGTTTCCTGAAACCACCATGCAGTATGTCAACCTCGCTATGAGTGACGTCGTTGAACAATTTCGTCAGGCAACCGCGAAAGCAGCAGAGTCTACGGATCGGTGAGAATGATGACACCTCCTGCGTCAAGCCCAATCACCAGAGGAGAGAAGCTGCATCGTACGCCTGCAGTTCAACTGTTCTATGCATGGCTGGAGCAAAGCTCCTTGTCTTTTACACAACTTACCTTTGAGCAGCTACAAAGCTTCTTTCAAGAAACGTCACTAAATCCTACTCAGGATCGTATCATCCGAAGCTATATTAATTTACTTTCCCCAACATTACCAAAATTGCTGCTCAGCAAACATCTTCCCCAAATCGCCCAGCAATTTATTGCCGACTTAAAAATTAACCTTAGACCTAATACGTGTAGGCTTTACGGTTCATACATACGACGCTTCCACCGCTTTCTGCTCAGCAAGGATCTCAATATCGAGAGCCTCACGAGGAAACACATGGCTGCGTTCTTCCAAGACCTCGTGGACTCACGGCTCCATGTCGCTACTCGCCTAGGTATCGCATTGCACGTTAGAGTGTATCTGCGCTGGCTTTATGAACAACGTATCGTACGCACCAAGCCAACCACCCTTGTCCACTCCTTTGATTTCCCAAAACTCCCTTCGTATCTCCCACGTCCACTGCCGGCAGCTCTCGATCGTGCACTACAACAGTGCCTAAATGCATCTCCTTCTCTCTTGCACAAAGCACTCCTTCTCATGCGCTTTACGGGCATTCGCATCGGCGAGTTGGTCGCCTTGGATTACGACTGCGTCTTTATCGATTCCAGGGAGATTAAATTCCTCAAAGTCCCCTTGGGCAAATTAAATAATGAGCGAAATGTACCCCTTCATGACAGAGCTTATGAGCTACTCCAGATAATTCAACGTATGGATTCTCCAACGCGCACATACCTCCTGCCACGCAACGGCTGTGTGGCATTGACTATATGCCGGCAGCTCACCTCCGCCCTACATCAGATCGCCCAGGGGCTCGATCGCGATGCCCCACTGACCACTCATCGCTTGCGTCATACCTATGCCACCTCACTCCTTAGTGCTGGTGCAAATTTGTTCTCCATAATGAAACTGCTCGGCCATCGCGATTATCATATGACACTCCGATATGCCGCAGTAACACAAGAATCCGTGCTGAAAGATTACTTCGCTGCCATAAAAACTATTGACTATGCTACCCCAGACCATGCTCGTACTCTCCCCACCAGCGACTTTCTTGACCCGGTCACTCTCCTCGATCAGGCCCAGCACGCCCTCAAAAAACTCGCCGCCGACTGCCACATCCTGCCTGCCTCTCGTGAGGCATTCTTAAAAAAACTTGCCAGGCTTAAACAGGCACTGCAAATCGCTCTCCATGAGAAGTCCTAA
>CAIXSY010000195.1 GCA_903922175.1 uncultured delta proteobacterium
ATCCAAGATCGGATCAGAGCAGCTATGGCTAACCGTCGCCCCGAGGCACCACAGCTTGCAACCTTTAAGGGGGCGCTTGGCCCAACCGCCATATCCGAAGAGGAGTACATAATGCTTGTCGATGAAAGTGCCCGGATGCTCCAAGATGGCAAGCACTCAATGGATCCAAAGCTAGCGCCGATATTTGAGCGCCTTGGGTTGAAGGCGGAGGCGTGGCCTAAAAGCATACGGGAACACCGAGGTCTTTTTCGCCGGGTGGTAGCGCCGTTAGAGAAGCTAAAGTCTTTTGCTGCAGAGCGCGGGAAGGCTTGGTTTCAGGGGGCGCAAGCCGCCAAGCTTCTGTTTGCCTGATATCTTCAAAATAGAAACATTCAGTCAATCAATTCACTACCCTATTAGTGCTATCCCTGCGCGATAGTAGACTCTTGATTGCGGTTTGGTCTTGATCCTTGCCCAACCTTCGATGCAGACGATATTTATAAAGCTATACCGCAACAAATAAAGTGAGTTGTCGAAAATAATTCGGTGGGTGTCCTGCTTGTCTTCTGCTTGTCTTTCCTGCTTGTCTTCTGCTTGTCTTCTGCTTGTCTTGCAGGCTGAGTGGATGCCACAGGAATGAGGAGTTGGAGCTATCTGCCGTCAGCTTTCAGATGGCAGCATCCGATGCAGCTGCAGCAGCGACCGCAGCTGACGACCTTAGCCGTCTTGTCCTACGTAGCACTTGCCGCAAGGCCGAGCGAAGGAGGAAACTACTAATGAGGCAGTAGACATTAGCTGCTTCAAAAGTATGGAATGCCCTCAGTCATTGAACAGTTGCTTTCTTAAACCACAACCCCCTTAATCAACACATTATTTTCATCAATACACAGTCTCCCCGATCGGCTCGCCCCTATCCCAGCCAGTTGCCGGCCGAAGGCCGACAACTATTTGCAATTTCCTCAATTTCCTTATTCCACTTTGCCTCGTTTCAGGCGACAATTGAATTCCGTAACTGCTTTGTCTCAAGAAAGACAACTAAGCATTCCAGCGGAGTTCCCTTTACATGTCGTCACGTGCAACTAAGTTTATCTTTGTTACCGGTGGTGTTGTTTCTTCCATCGGAAAAGGTCTCTCCTGCGCCTGCATCGGAGCCCTCCTCGAAGCCCGCGGGCTTAAAGTAACGGCGCTTAAACTCGATCCGTACATCAACGTCGATCCCGGAACGATGAGCCCCTTCCAGCACGGCGAGGTCTTCGTCACCGACGATGGCGCCGAAACCGATCTTGATCTGGGACACTACGAGCGCTTCATCGAAACCCGCATGGGCAAGCTTAACAATTTCACCTCCGGCAAGGTCTACGAGAGCGTCATCCAAAGCGAGCGCCGCGGCGACTACCTGGGAGGAACGGTTCAGGTTATTCCGCACATTACCGACGAGATTAAGCGCCGCATCCACAAGGCCGCCGAGGGTTTCGATATCTGCCTGGTTGAAGTCGGTGGGACCGTCGGCGACATCGAAAGTCTGCCCTTCCTCGAAGCCGTGCGTCAGATGCGCGCCGAAGTTGGGGCCGAGAACGTCCTCTATATCCACGTCACTCTCGTGCCCTACATCAAGGCAGCTAACGAATTTAAAACCAAGCCCACGCAACATTCAGTCAAGGAGCTTACCGGCTACGGAATCAACCCCGGGATTATCATCTGCCGCTCCGAAGAGGCTATCGACCAGAAACTCAAGAGCAAAATCAGCCTCTTTTGCAACGTCGATGAAAATTGCGTGATCAACGCCTTTGACGTCGGAACAATTTACGAGCTTCCGATCGTGTTGCACGAACAGGGACTAGATCAACGCATCGTCGAACGCCTTAATATCTGGACAGGAGCGCCGAACCTCAAGGCGTGGGACAAGATCCTCGAAGTTGTCCGTCATCCAAAAAACGGCGTCGTCCGCGTAGCTATGATCGGCAAATACGTCGAATTGACCGAGAGCTACAAGAGCCTGAGTGAAGCGCTTAAGCACGGAGCTCTAGCCAACGACAGCAAAGTTCAGGTCCTCTACGTCGACAGCGAGGAGATCGAGAAAGATGGCGCCGAGACGGTGATTCAGCGCGCCAGCGAAGGCGGCAGCATCGACGGCATCCTCATTCCGGGTGGATTTGGCATCCGCGGCAGCGAGGGAAAGATCGCCGCGATTCAATACGCTCGTGAACACAAGGTCCCCTTCTTTGGCATCTGCCTCGGACTGCAGATGGCGGTGATCGAATTCGCGCGTCATATGGCTGGCCTCCCCGAAGCCACGAGTGCTGAGTTCAAAGCCGATGCCTGTGACAAGGTTATCGACATGATGGAGAGCCAAAGAAACGTCAGTCAAAAAGGCGGCTCCATGCGCCTCGGGGCCTACCCCTGCAAGCTCGTCAAGGGAACATTGGCGCGCAAGGCGTATGGCACGGAGCAGATTAGCGAGCGCCATCGCCACCGCTTCGAGGTAAACAATGCCTATCGCGCACCCATTGAAAAAGCCGGAATGACGTTCTCTGGGCTCTCGCCCGATGAGCACCTCGTGGAGATCATCGAACTAAAAGATCACCCCTGGTTCCTCGGCGTACAGTTTCACCCTGAGTTCAAGTCTACGCCGCGCAATCCGCATCCACTCTTTAAGGACTTTATCGCCGCGGCTCTTGCACTGCGCGACCGCAAGTTAGCTACCCAGGAAGGCGAAAAAAGTTCGGAAGTGACGATCTCCAAGAAAAGTGCTGCTGGCAAAGCGGATGGACCAAGCCAACTGGAGATGATCTAGAAACTTCTTGCCCACCTATTTGCTCGACTGTTTTTATGCAGCAAATGGCAAGAAGTTTCTAATCATTTGGTTCGCGTCCTGCCGCACGTGATGCCATGGATTCTTAAAATTTCTCTCAGGTAGCGAGAAACGCATTTCATATCAAGTAATCCATTTAGAGCTAATCCTGACTCAGCACCCACGCTAATGGGCATTAATTTCTTAAGTATTTGAGCCGTTTTATAGAACATATCACCGCCGAGGCCTCCCGCAATGCCTAAAGATAAGTGGGGAAACATCGCTCTAAATCCTCTTGCTAGCCCCACGACATCGCTCCTCTTGCAAGGCTTTCCCGTCCCCTCCGATGAATCTAGCAGTAGCGTATGAATTAACCCGCCGCTGGCTCGCAGTACTCTATGACACTCCTCTATGCCCGTCCTCGAATGGTTGAAGGGAAGGTAACTGCTCGCCCCTAATCGGCTAACGCTGACGTCAAACGTCATACGCCGGACGTAAAGCGTCGACGTCAGACGTCCGGCGTTAGACCTTGGACGTCAGCGTCATCGGTTCTCAGAAGGGTCATTTTGCTGGGGTTATTTGCGTAGCTTGCGAAGGGGGCGAGTAGTTACAAGGGAAGAATGATTTTCCGCTTCGGAAATGCCGATTTAAGCCTGTCGAATGTTTCTGCTTTCCAGTCAAATTTGTTAATTTGTAAAATCGCAGAAGAGGGCAACACGCTATTTAAAACTTGCGCTTGAACCTCTGCGACACTGGTATTACCCCATTCACTAAGGTGAATGGTCGCTTGATTATTTAGACTATATTCTTCAACGGCTAGACTTAACGCTCTTAAACGTTGCAGCGATAGTGCCGGGGACTGATCGTATCTCATCAGAGGGCAGAGCGCTGGTAGCGGATTACAGAAGGCAGATAGGGGCGGCCGGAGCGCCGCGCTTCCTCCTTCGCCCGGCCTCGCTGCTGGTGCTACGGAGGACACGTCGCGCGCCGCTAGTTGGTATTGCCGCCGAGGCAGCCGTAACCTCTCTGGGGACCTCAACAAACAAAACCTCGGGTCTCGCATTTTCCGAGGCATTCAACCCCACATTGCATTTTAGGACATGAAATCAACAAGTTAGATAGAGCCTTTTTTTCCTATGCCAGGCTGCTTCCGAAAGTACTTGGCTCTGCTTGTCTGCACGGTGTTGGCGCGAAAGGTTCTCGCACCGAAGGTGGGATAGAAGCGCGCTTGGTCTACCCTTTTTGTGGAGTTACCAATAGCTGTAACATGGTGCAAAAAAGGGTAGACCGAGCGCGCTTCTCCGTCCGCCATCAATGTACTTTTTGCGTCAATACTTCTTGCGGACGGTATATACTTACCATCTTGTGAGCAATGGCCCGCATACCGTACCCTTGCGATGGAGTACTTGCGGAGCACCCCCTAACCATGAAAACCAAAACCATTCGAGCAATCTCACTACTACTACTCGCCACCCACATGGCGAGCGTTGCCCAGGCGTTGACGATCGATGCGTTCAACCGAAATCAGAAGGCCAACTCGAGCACGAGCGCGACGACGACCACCAATGCCATCACCACCGCTACCGCAGTCGGAGGGTATCGAACACTCAGTATACGCAAAACAACCAGCGGAAGCGTCGCCGCCAGCTTGCAGACTGCCGACGGCACCCTTTTTCTCTCTCAGGGCCCAGGAGTGGCAGCCCAGTCCTCGGTCAACTGGGATGGAGATAACGACACCACGAGTATTAATTATACCGGTCTTGGCGGCATAGATCTTACCCAGGATGGAGCCTCGGCTATCCTTATCCACCTCACCTCAAGCGACAACGATATCGAGTTTGCCATCAAAATATATGATATCAGCGATCCTGACGGGCGGCGTTATTCAATGGGCAGCAAGATTACAACCTCGACAGCGGAGCAGTGGCTCCTTCTCCCTTTTAGTGAGCTTACCGATCACGGCTTCACCGGTGCGGCCGATCTACGCAGCGTCGGAGCCATAGAGCTGCTTATTAACGGAAACGCTCCTGGTCTAGACGCAGCCATCGACTGGATCGGCACCAACGGGAAATGCTCTGAGGTAGCTCAAGTCGGCGCGCAGATCGCCTTTGATATGAGCGCCGATCTGGCCGATCTCACCGCGCAACTTAAGGCTCAGTATATCGAGATTCAAGCGGTCATCTCCAAAGCGCGCCGAAAGAATCGCCCGGCCGCCGATATCGCCCGCCGGGACGCCAAGCGCTACTATGCTCGATTAGTCTCAGCCCTTGCACAATTCCAACCCTACATGTTCCAGTGTGCACAGAGCACCTCCTGCACTCAATCAACTCTCAACAAGCAGCTCACGGCGCAGTGCCAGGACAATGCGTATAAGCTTTACCAGGTCACCTCCTCGATGCTCAAACTACTCTACGCCCCAGGCAGCAGCCCCCTGGCGAGCAAGACCAAAGCAGCACGATCGATCTACCGAGCACAAACACGGACGATCAAGAAGATTCCAACAATCACCACGGTATGCCCGTAACGTCTATGCCCACACCATTTGAAATACTCCCCGGGCTAACCGTCGGCGACGGCAAAAAGCTGCTACTTCTCGCTGGCCCCTGCCAGATCGAATCTCGCGAGCATTGTCTGATGATCGCCTCGGCCCTAAAAAAGGCGATTGAAGGGCTACCAATTAACCTTATCTTCAAGTCCTCTTTTGACAAGGCCAACCGCACCAGTCTCAAGGGTGCGCGTGGTGTGGGAGTAGATGCAGGCCTGCGAATACTTGAAGAGGTGCGCAAAGAGAGCGGACTAGCGCTAGTAACCGATGTGCACGATCCGGAACAAGCGCGTGCCGCGGCCGATGTCGTTGACATTCTCCAAACCCCGGCATTCCTCTGCCGCCAGACCGATCTACTGCTAGCTGCTGGCGCTACCAACAAACCGATCAACGTCAAGAAGGGCCAGTTTCTCGCGCCTCAGGATATGGCACACGTGGCCGATAAGATCGCTTCGACCGGTAACCGCCGAATCATGCTGTGCGAGCGCGGCTCCTGTTTCGGCTACCGCGATCTCGTCGTCGACATGCGCGGTTTAGTTATCATGCGTGAGCTTGGCTTCCCCGTTATCTTCGATGCCACCCATTCGGTGCAGTCGATGGGCGGCGAAGGCGGTTCTTCCGGGGGCGCACGCCAATACGTTTTCCCCTTAATTCGCGCCGCCGCAGCCGTTGGCATCGACGGCCTGTTCATTGAATGTCACGAAGAGCCCACGCGCGCCCCATCTGATGGCGCCAGCATGCTGCCACTCTCAGTGCTCAAAGAGGTGCTGCACAGCGCCGTGCGAATATGGGAAGCGGGGAAATAGGGTAACTACTAACCCCTCATCGACTAACGCTGACGTCAAACGTCTAGCGAGGCGATGCCTCAGACCTAATCTGCTTTCAGAGATCTGCTGGCAGATTTCCGCTGACTGCATCTGATGCAGCTGCAGCTTTCGGCCGCAGCCCACGGCATTAGCCGTCTTGTCCTACGTAGCACTTGCCGCAGCCTGTCTCGCCATAGCTTCGGCCGCGTGGCCGAGCGAAGGCAGAAGGTCGGGCGACCTGTCCTTCGTAGCACTCGCGCGAGCGAGGCGAAGAAGGAAGGGGGAAACTCCCGATGAGGCAATAGACGTTAGCGGCCACAGCGTCTGCTAACTTTACGGCATCAGCACTCGGCTCCCTTCGACTCGGTCGCAGGCTCTCTCGCTCAGGGCTAATGTCCAGAATTGCCTGACATTCTCTGATCGACCCAAAGGCCATAGGGAAGAATCTTTTCTGGTCAGCTTTCTCCCCCCCCGCTGTTGTCAAATCCCCACAAGCAAGTACAATACCCCTGCGATATGTACCTGACGAAGCGCCAAAGTCTTGTTATTGCATTAGGGATCCTGGGAATCTTTTTCGTCGTTGTGTATCAGCTGGTACGTGGCTCACAGGGTGAAGGTAGATCGCCGACACCCACCAAACACACCAGCGAGCCCTCTCCTCAAAACGCAACGCCTCTTCCACAGGCAACACCCGACGAGCTCGGTGTGCCACAGTTCTCCCTCAAGGATTTCCAACGGAGCGAAGAGCGCGACGGCCGCAAAGCGTGGGAGATCCATGCGGCACTTGGTGAGTATTTTCCGGCCAAACAGTTACTGCGCTTAACGCACTCAACACTCTGGCTTTACCGAAAAACGGGCGAAACAGTAAAACTCACATCAGACCGAGCGCTCGTACGCATGCAAGGAACGAGCTTGTCCTCGGCCAATGTGCAAGGCTCGGTAACCGTAATCTTCGATGATAAAGTCACGGCTCGCACGGAGGAGGCCACCTATGACCAGCAAGCCAACCTGCTCCTCGCGCCTGGTCACGTAACCATAACCGGGGAGCTCTTCGACATAGACGGAGACGATCTGACTCTCCACACTGATTCGAAGGAAGCGCTGCTCAAAAAGAACGTTAAAACAGTTATTCGACGAGGTCTGCATGGTTTGGAAAAGAAAAAATAGTCTACGAGCGCTATCTCTAATGGCGTTGCTGGCGGCAAGTTCACTCAGCGCCGAGAGCGCCACGCCCTCGCCAACACCCAAGGTCAACAAAGCTGCCTTCGACACCAAGATGTTCGGCGATAAGAACGATACGGAGCCAACGCTCGTTGACTCCGACTCATTGAGCGTCAATTCCCAAACACGAGTATTTACCTACACGGGACATGTCACGGTTAAACATGGTGACATCACGCTAACCAGTGAGATCATCGAGGGCCAGTACAATGAGAAAAACGAGATCCAGATTATAACGGCTAAACAAAACGTCGTCATTACGCGGCCACCGGCACTGAAAGCTACGGGGCAAAAGGCAATCTACGATGCGGTTCAGGCCACGGTCGTTCTGACCGAGAATCCAGCACTTGAACAGGAGGGGAGCTCCCTTACCGCAGATCAGATTAAGGTCTACCTTAAGGACAACCGCAGTGAAGCCATCGGCCAGGTACATGTACGCATGATAAAGAAACCCGATCTGGAAAACGAGAAAGCCAAGACAGCGGCAACCGCTTCGCCGACGCCAAGCCCTACGGCCAGCGCTACTCCGACTCCGACCCCAACTCCGAATAAAAGCCAGGCCAAAATAGCGAAGCCGACACGGAAAAAATAGCGCCTTATTTAGAGCCTGTCCGGAAATAGCGAAAGTGCGATAGGACGGGAGAAATAAGTGAAATAGTATGGTAGGATACGTGGCCAATTTCGAGGTTATGCCCGAAAAAGGCATGTTATAATAGGACTGACTAGTGAATTTTGAGGCTA
>CAIXSY010000196.1 GCA_903922175.1 uncultured delta proteobacterium
CCATGGCCCATTCACCATATTCTTGGAATTCGACTGATAGGCATGCTCAGGTCAAAGAAGGAAAGGCCACGGCCAAGCAGAAGTTCAAGGCCAAGTCTACGGCGAAGTTTAAGTTAGCAATGGAGCCTTGGTCTGAGGCGCAGCCTCACTAGGCCTAATTGCTCATAAAGTTCTTTCGCGCGGGATTAATGAGCAGTTACGAGGGTCGATATAACACAGCATCGAAATCTTGTATTTTACCGGCACGTATCCGAATTCCTTCGTTTTTTAGCAGGGATACTTTTTTGGCGAGACCGAAGGCAAATCCGCCGATAGTACCGTTAGAGTTAACCACACGGTGACAGGGGACCTGTGGCGCGTAGGGATTTCGGTGCATGGCATTGCCAATAGCTCGGTAACTCTTCGTTCCCATAGCTTGGGCCAGTGCTTTGTAGGTCGTGACTTTGCCCCTTGGTACAGTGCGTAGGATCTCGTAGCATCTCTCGCTAAATGAACTCTTTTTCATAGTTTCTTGGTATACCGTGGCGATAATTGATAATGCAAGCGAAAAGGAATTGGAGCGTCTTATCAGAGAGGCGGGTAAAGCCTTGCTCTGCTATTGGCCTGGTGGATCGCCCGACACGCTGCATACTGATCTTGATGTTAAAAAAAAGAAAGATGGCAGCCTCGTCACGAAGGCTGACTTTGAGTCCAACGAGATCCTTATCAGCGGGCTTAATAAGCTATTTCCAGACGACGGAATATTTTCTGAAGAGCGCGCTGGTAGTGACTCGCTCAACGGGTCTGAGCGCGTATGGATTATCGATCCACTTGATGGCACCAAAACATTTGTCGAGGGTAATGACGACTTTTCAATATTGGTAAGCCTGTGCATCAGAGGGAGGATCGAGTTTGGTGTAATGTATTTTCCGGCCCGCAATATGTTTGCGCAGGCCGCTAAGGGAAGGGGAGCGATACTCGATCGGGTCCGACTGCAGGTTTCCAACTCAGTAAAATTTAGGGATCGCTCTGTGTATCTGCGCCATCTCGCACCATCGCAAGAATCGTGGCGCTATGATAAATGGATGGATTCAGGCATGGCATTCCTGAGTCTCTGCCGTGGTGATTTTGATGGCATCGTCATCCATCTGATTCATCACCAAGAATGGGATTTGGCGGCACAGACGGTGATGATTGAGGAGAGCGGCGGCATGGTAACCGATGAGCATGGGCACCCGGTGAGCTTTAAGAGGGGGCCGGTAGATTATAACTATTTAGTAGCGTCAAATGGACGGGTACATGACAAGCTGCTTAAGCTTATCCCTACGCCGCGTGCTCAAAATTAACAGCAATTCGCCAGCCATCGAAATTAACCGGCCTCGACTGTCCATCCTGGTTGATGAACAAGGTGACATTCCAATCTCTTGGTCCCTTGGGGAAGATCTCTGGCATGGTCCTCATAGCATAAACGAGGTCAATTTTATCGTCCAGCAACCGCAATTCAACCTTTGTTAGCCCGGGTGGGGAGACCATTTCGATGACGCCCGATTCAGTTAAGCTACTTAAGGTTGCAGTTGCCGGAATGGGGGAGTTAACCAGGGAACGTCCATCCGTAGTAGTAACAGCGCTCGTTGCTGTTGAAGTATTAGTATGCTGCCATAAATTGCCACGGCCCATCGGATCATGGATCGCCCCTCCGACGAAGCCAGCGGAAGCGACTGAGTTACTAGTCCCAGTGTCTCCTGCACCTTGCTGATGAACCTGTTCTAGAACCACAGGATCAATAGGTTGAAATCCCTGCTTAGATAGCACGGGACTAGCCACCGGCTGTCCTGGGTGGGGAGTCTCTTGGTTAATAGGTAACTTTTCAGTAAGCGCCATAAAAACAGCCAACAACCTTTTGTCTTAATTTAGGTTATGGAGGTCCTTTGAGTTTATGTTGCATAAGCAAGTAGCTGTTTATATTGATAGTTATTTATTTTTTTAGCAAGGGTATACGCTCATGGGGCGGAATATTTAGCACAGGGCAGCCACCCCGATGCACGAATTCAAATATCGAGTCTTGATTGGCGGCTCAACCTCCTGACATGCAGCCAGATTCATGCGTCGACCTTGTGTTGTGGTACCCGTGAACGTCTACTGTGTGTGAGTCCCCCACCCCCCCTTCGCGAATATAGAGGAGCGGGGGAGGGCAGGGAGGGGCCAGGCTGATATCGGTGGAGGCGACTTTGTCGGCAATCCACGTACGAATGTCATATTTGGGAAAATTAAGAGGACTATGTTTATGAAATAACTTCTGGTCCTCTTTCCGGCTTTGGTCTATTTCTTATGCACTCGCTTCTTTAAAAATTGAGTTGAGATTAATGGGAGAGTTATGAATAGAATAATATTTACAATCTCTGCAGGGATGGCGGCGTTGCTTCTATGGGCGGGAGTTGCTGTTACCGCAATGGCTGAAGAGACTCAGCAGAAAGCTCCTCCGGTGGCAGCTGTCGATGCTGCTAAGGGTGCCAAGGCAGCTGTCGAAAAAGCGGACCAAGATGCGGCAGTTAAAGCTGATGAGGCTGATGCTAGCGGGAGTGAAGATGAGACTTATGAGCCACCTGCTGATGATGAGGAGTAGGTAATTACGCTACCTTCTCTATCGGCCACAGACCTTCGGCGCTTTGAGTCGCTGTAGGATATGACTTGAACACGGAGTGTTGAAACGGCGCGTGCTTCGCACGGAGGAGCCTCGTGGTCCCTGCTAGTACTCCGTAACCGAAGTACTCTGCCTTGGTCTATCCGCCTTCGCCGCATAATTTATCACAACTTCATGCGTTCTACGAGGCTTCGGCGAGATAGTACATTGACCCTATTGTCAGATTATTTAGTTGACAGTGTACTAACTTGCACTTTCTGCTGACTACAACAAGCTTAGCTGCTGCCTTTTAGGGTGGGACGAGGGTTACTTATGGTTGATAAACTAAAAAAACGATCGTGGGCCGAACCATTTAAGATAAAAGTTGTCGAGCCCTTAAAAATTACGACACGTGAGTATCGCAGCCGCGTCCTGGTCGAGGCTGGCTATAACACCTTTTTGCTCCGATCCGACGATGTCTATATCGATCTTTTGACCGATAGCGGCACGAATGCGATGAGCGACAGTCAGTGGGCAGGTATGATGCTCGGTGATGAGGCATATGCGGGAAGCAAAAACTTCTACAACCTCGAAGCCAACGTTCGGCGATACTATGGATATAAGTACCTTGTTCCGACCCATCAAGGGCGCGGAGCTGAAAATCTTATCTCTAAGATTCTAATCAAGCCTGGCAACTACATTCCGGGCAATATGTATTTTACGACGACACGTCTGCACCAGGAGCTAGCTGGAGGGAAGTTCGTCGATGTGATCATTGATGAGGCCCATGATCCAGAGAGCCTGCATCCATTTAAAGGCAATGTCGACCTACAGAAGCTCGAGGACCTGATTGACCGGGTCGGAGCCGACAAAATCCCGTACATCTCGGTTGCCGTCACCGTCAATATGGCAGGTGGCCAGCCTGTTTCCATTGAAAACCTGAAACAGGTACGGGAGCTCTGCAATAAGCATGGCATTCGAGTCATCCTCGACGCAACGCGGGCGCTGGAGAACGCGCATTTCGTGAAGTTGCGCGAAAAGGGCTACGAGAATAAGCCGATCGCTGAGATTCTTAAGGAGATCTGCTCATACAGCGATGGCTGTACCATGAGCGGTAAAAAGGATCTTTTGGTTAATATCGGTGGTTTTCTGGCGCTTAACGACCAAGAGATCTTCGAGGAGGCGCGCAACCTCGTCGTTGTCTATGAGGGGTTGCATACCTATGGTGGCCTCGCCGGTCGAGACATGGAAGCGATGGCGCGCGGCATGGAGGAGGCGGTGCAGGATGATCACATGCGCGCTCGTATCGGCCAGATTGAGTACGTTGGAGAAAAGCTTCTCAGCATTGGGGTGCCGATTGTGTTGCCGGTGGGAGGCCATGCGATCTTCCTTGATGCCAAGAGATTCCTGCCCCACGTCAAACAATCCGAGTTTCCAGCACAGACCCTTGCGGCTGAGCTTTATCTTGAGTCCGGCATTCGCTCCATGGAGCGCGGGATCGTTTCCGCAGGTCGAAATAAAGACACCGGCGACCACTATTACCCCAAGCTCGAACTTGTGCGCCTAACATTTCCGCGGCGTGTTTACACACAGGCCCATTGCGATGTAACCGCAGAGGCTGTTGAGGAGGTGTTCTCCAATCGCCAGAAGATAAGGGGCTTAAAAATGGTTTATGAGCCTAAATACCTTAGGTTTTTTCAGGCACGATTCGAGCCCCTGGCTAGCTAGGAGTGTGTGTCCTACGTCTCGTCCCTTCGCGTTTAAAATAAAATCGTAGAAGTATTCGTAGTTTGCGGGAACATTCTGACGCCCTAGAGGATTGAGAATTACTTCGACAAGACTTCTTTGGGGATGGTATAGTGGAGCACAGAGCAGCCATGTCGCTCTAGTCCATGTTGGTTCTAAGGTTGCCGCCATGCCCGATTTTGCGCCCGTTAATAGGCTCTCTCCCCGAATGCGGGAGCTTGAGAGAAGGCTCGATCTTATTCGAGAGAAAGGTGCGCCATTTCTCGTTGAGAACTACGGCAGCGTACGCCATGCTGGTCGCGACTTTGCGCTTCATCGAGTTCTCGTTGGTTCTTTGGAAAAGCCCCGTGTTGCTATCTTGGCCGGGTTTCATAGGCACGAGCCGGCCGGGGTGAATGGCGTGCTAGATCTTCTCGAACATGATGCTTCTACATTCATAAAGCACCTGACTCTTGAGGTCTACCCCTGCGTTAATCCAAGCGGGTATGAGGGGGGCACGCGGATGACCATGGCCGGGGTCGACCTAAATCGCCAGTTCGGTCCTCGCTCGGATGTACCCGAAGTTGTTGCGCTGCTTCGCAGCCTTGCTTCCTACCCTAAACGGTATCTGGCGGTACTCGACAACCATCAGGATGTCGAGGAGGCCGACTGGAAATATCCGGGACCAACTCCTGATTGTTTCTATCTTTATGCATCGGCACCGCCGGGTGACCACTTTGCTGCAGATATTGTTGCGTCACTCCCAGCTGAAAGCGTGTTCCGGGGCGACAATGTTTATGGCGATCGATGTATCAATGGAGTTATCGACTCGACAGCAAACCTCGCCTCGTCGCCATATGCCCAAAGCTGTGATTTAGAGCAGCACATGTTTCGAGAAGATCGGGCAATTCGCTGTCTTGCGTTCGAAACGCCAGGGTCGTGGCCGCTCGATAAGGCTGCGTCGCTTCACCGTACAGCGATTACATCGGCGCTGCGTTTGTTGGTTACCACTAAGATATAGATCTAAGGGGACTTTGTATATGAAAAGTAAGATTGCACCGATTCACCCCGGGGAGATCCTTAACGAAGAGTTTCTTAAGCCTATGGGCATTAGCCAATACCGCATAGCTAAGAGCATATCGGTACCTGCCCGTCGCATTAATGAGATTGTTAAGGGTAAGCGAGCTATCACTGCCGATACGGCTTTACGTCTATCACTTTACTTTGGCCCTACGGAACGGTTTTGGATTAACTTGCAGTCTTGGTATGACCTGGAAGTTGAAAAAGACCGCTTAGGGGGGCGTCTCTTAAGGGAGGTTTCCAAACTAGCAGCATAGGTTGGTAGTAGCTAGTAGTAGTATTTTTCCTCAGAGACGGCGCACTGAGAGAAATTGTGGAGATTACTCTCTGAGCGCCTTGCCCATCAAACGGCGCCCTATACGAGATCGATCGGCTGAGGACCAGTAAATGTACTGAGGTCGACCAATAATTTTCTCAGATTTAATAAAGTAGTCTGGGTAGAAGCGCGAATCTTTAGAATGGTCCCTATTGTCGCCTAGGACGAAATAGGAATTCTCTGGGATAGTTGTCTCGGGGAAGTCACTTTCTGGGATGCCTCCCTCCTGCCACGTTGCATATGGTTCAGTTAACTCTTTGCCACCGATGTACACCTTGGGGCCCCTTATACTGATGGTCTCTCCAGGCAACCCAATTACCCTTTTGATCGATCTTATAGTATCTCCACCTACTTCCTGATTAAAAACAACTATATCATCTCTCGTTATAGACGCCCTGGTAAGGGCTACCTTACTTGCTACAACACAGTCACCTACCATTATGGTTGGGGCCATCGAGGAAGATCGCATACGGAATGTCTGATAAGAACTTCCGAACTGGGGTTGGAGCTGCTGAACTACCAGAGCCGCGAGAACAGCGCCCAGATAATAGTACCACCGATTGTACCAGCGTAGTTCGTACTCGCTGCCTGTTAGAGAAAGTCGGGCGGTATCAAAGAGCATGTATAGCCACACCAGCAGCGAGGTGCCCAAAAGTGCCACGAGCCCTTCGAAGGAGACAAGTGCATTGGTCCAGCTTACGATGGTAGTGAAGAATACTAGAAGACAAAAGAAAATAGCCGAGCGCCACGGTCGCCCATTGTAGAGTTGGCCCAATCCCGGAGTAAGGATGCTGAGCAGCACAGAAACCCAAAGTCGTCGTTTTTTTACCACAAGAATTCCTCTCAGCAAAATGAGGTGTTATCTATGACTTCAGTTTAACTGACCTATTGCCATCCTTCAACTGAGGGAGGATCGGCGGCTGCTGGCTTACTCACTTTGACTGCCTACCTTCAAAAATCCTTGGTACGACAGCCTCGCCTGTTGTCCTCTTTTTCCTCTGGTGGCTGCATGGGCCGTCTGAGAGACATTGCAGAGGTTGATTTCAGCACCTCTGGTTGCCCGATTTGACGAGTCGTATATATTGATCAATTTCGTCTACCGATTGCAGTCGGACCTTATCTCCCTGAAAAGAATTGAAAATGCTTAAGTGGCCACTTAACGATCGTAAATCAGCACGGTCATAGTAATGAGAGGCCCATTCGAGTAGTTTGCGCAGGCCTTCTTCTGACTGATTTCTGTCATGGTGTCGCTTGCTTTCGGATCCACGTTGTATCAACCGCGAGCGGCAAATATCCCATGGCAGGTCTAGCCAGATTACAGACCGAGTATCCGCAAGATATTGTTTGGCTAGTTCGCCAAACACGCCCTCAGCAATCCATTTCGCATGTTCTTTGCTTCTGGCAATAAGCATATTAACTTCCTCTGAACCTCGCTTCACGTCAAATCCGCCTGGCATCCAGAATAGTTCATCAAGATGAATAATTTCTACGTCTGGAGTGGCAAGTAAGCGAGAGAGCCAGGTCTTACCACTGCCTGAATTTCCGATGATGATTGTTTTCATGTTTGATCGCCCAACCTTTTTGACAAAGCCGACTCATTTAATATAGCGAAATTTGGCTACGGTGCCACTGGAGGCTCAATCCGTTGCTCCAGGTGAGTTATACGCCCATAGCGCGTAACATGACCGCAATCTTTGCGCCTTTATGTTCCAATCGATCAACTATCTTCCAGCCAAGGCGTGCATATAGGCCGCCATCGAGCGCTTTAGTTTGCAACCAAAGCTCTTTCACCTGAAACTCGACTGCGAGTTCCGCAACTTTCTTCACAAGAGTTGTGGCTAGGCCCTGTCCTCGTGCGCTCGGGGCAACATAAACACTCCCCAACCAAAATTCTCGATCAGGAAATATATCCATTTCGTGCCGTCTGAGTTGTGCTGTTCCTACCACAACTTTACTCTCATCCACCGCGATTATTGGAAGCGGCAATCTGTCCCTGTTCAATCTTCCGCTAAGGCGTTCGCAGGTAAGCTCAAATGAGTTAGTCGGATCCTGGTGACCCCACTCCTCATAGTACCACCGCGCTACAGTGGGTATAGCGTCAGGCCGATCAGCGAGATATTGAATCTGCATAAAGTCTCAATGGCCCGTATAACATAGTAATCTGGTCCTTCATTCTAACCGCACTTTGCCCTCTACTCAAGGCATTTAAAGCGCGGGTTGTCTCTGAGGGAAGAATTCGTGGAGGTCGACTTCACTCCCTTCGGATTGAGCTCACGGCCAAAAGCACCCTGGGATGGAGGCAGGTAGCGTGAGGCATAGTTTAGGTGAGGCGATGTTTTCGGCTAGCATCGCCTTTCCTAGGAGAGCGGTGGCCCGGCTTCGCTTGCAGCGATTTGTTCGTAGCCTGTTTCTTGAAATCCTCTAGTGCTGAACGGAGGGCTGCTACAACTCTAGGCCTGCGGTGATTGTCCATCAATTTCATGGGAAGCCGCTCAAACCACCTCTGCACTTCAGAGTGATCGCCCCCATATTTGGGTAAGTCCTTTTTGCGGATTCGCGATGTCGGTTGAATCTTGCGACTAAAGTGATCCAAGCAAGCTTTTAACTGGTCTAAACTATGGAACTCGAATTTAAAGCAGCACGTGCGAACGAAATAAACGGAGTGCGGATCCAGTTTTTCATCTTGTGATGCGTCCGGGCGTGCGCTCTCCCCCCACATTTTATTCCGGTGCTTTTTCCAATCGTATGGCTCTTTCCAGTGCATAGCGTAAACTCTGCTGCGAATGTATTACCTTAGCACCTCCATTCTAAACTCTCTCTACTCCGTACTCAACCACCTTAAAACAAAATTCCGGCGAAGTAGAACCAGGGGAATAAGCCACCAAATTCGAAGACAGCCTAGTCCGCAAGCTTAAATGGGAAGATAGTCCTTGCCCCTCTTGATGGAGACCTCTCCACCAAGCACTCTATATTAGATACACAGTGCTTTTCCTTATACCAGGATGCTTCCGTGAGTTCTTGGCTCGATTGTCTGTTCGGTGCTAGCACCAAAAGTTCTCGCACCGAAGGTGGGCTAGAAGCGCGCGGACGCGCGCTTCTTAGTCCGCCCCAAAATGCGTCTTTCGCACCAAATCTTCCTGCGGACGGTATTACTAGTTCCAACACGTGAAGAATCTAGGCTATGCTGCGTCTAATAAATCACGATGTTTTGGCGCTCTCATTAATTTCCCGGAGTCTCTCGTTATGTCCCGCCTCAGTACTGTCCTTTCTAGGCTCGTTTCTATCCTTTTAGCTCTTTTTGGTAGTTTTAAGTGGAGCCCGCCGAGTTGGCTTCGGTCTTGCGGCTGTTTCGCTATACGTTCAACGCGCGCCGGTTGGACTTGGCTTAATGCCAAGCGGGTGGCACGTCCGCGGTGGTTTTGGGGAACGGTCGTTACGGCGCTGCTCGTTATCGTGGGTGGCGTGTGCGGCTGGCGCTGGTACCAGCGTCTTCCGAAACCTGAACTACTGAGCGTCAAGGTCTGGGCGCCAGCTGCACTGAAGCTCGAAAAGGACGCCCAGCCGTCAAAATTGGTGATCGATTTTTCAGGCTCGGCCGCCCCGCTAGCGGCAGTCGGGAAGGTGATAACCTCTGGATTAGAGGTCACTCCTGCACCGGAGGGTGAGTGGCGTTGGCAGAGTGATCGCCAGATTATCTTTACCCCGGCGCAAGATTGGCCGGTGGGTCAGACCTATCGCATTCGCTTCGCTCGGCAGATGTTGGCCTCGCATATTCGTCTTGAAGATTATTCAGTTACCTTTGATTCTGCTCATTTTAGTGCATTTATCCAGGGCAGCGAATTCTTCGAGGATCCGATTGATCCGAAGCTCAAGAAGGTGATCACGACAGTCAAGTTTAGTCATCCGATCGATAAAGCCGATTTTGAGAAACACCTGAGCTACAAACTGCGCGTCAACCCGCTTAAGAGCTTTGATTCCACAGAGGTGCGCCAGTTCGGCTTCAAGGTGGTGTATGACGAATTCTCCGGCACAGCTTTCGTTCACTCAGATCCGCTGCCCATCCCGGATGATGACGGCGAGATGCTGCTCACGGTTGAAAAGGGGATACGCTCATCGCGCGGTGGAGACGCAAGCGCTGCGCCCATGTCAAAAAGCACAGCTATTCCAGGGATGCTCAACTATTTCAAGGTCGCCGCAACACACTTCTCTTATGTTCAAAATCAGCAGTACGAAACTGAACAGGTAGCAACGGTGGTAACCTCGGTGCCCGTGGCGCAAGCAGAGCTTAGCGCTAACGTCGAAGCCTATGTCTTACCAAAGGATCGACCGGCTTTTCAGGGATTTGAATTCATCAAGAACTATCATTGGTCAGGTGTTTCGGAGATCGGCCCAGAAGTGCTTAGTCAGGCGACTAAAGTAGCGCCGACCTGGATTCCGACGGCGCACGACTTCGAGAAGGTGCAAAGCTTCAAATTTACGGCTCCCCCGAACTCCTTTCTCTACCTGCAGGTGAAAAAGGGACTTCGCTCGTTCGGTGACTATAAGCTTCCCAAGGAGTATGCAACGGTGATGCGCATCGGCTTGCCTCCGCGGGAGGTTCGGGTGATGGGAGACGGCGCTTTGCTTAGCCTGACCGGAGATAAAACGGTGTCGGTCCTGACGCGTGATGTTGAAGCTGTGCAGTTTGAGATCTCACGCGTCCTGCCGGGGACCATCAGTCACCTGATTACCCAAACGGAGGGGGATTTTAAGAGTCCTTCATTTCAGTCCTACAACTTTAGCTTTGACGATATTACGGCGCGTGAAACTAAGGTACAGACGCTGCCGAAGCTTGGACCAGGAAAAGCTCAGTACAGCGCCTTTGATTTCACCCCCTATCTTGCCGCCGCCGGGGCCCAGCGCGGCCTGTTTAGCTTTCGCGTCGATGGCTACGATCCTGAAAATAAGAGAACGACGGGGGTCTCGGACCAGCGATTGATCCTCGTCACTGATCTCGGGATCTTGGTCAAAGATTCATTGGACGGAACACACGACCTGTTTGTGCAGTCGCTTCGTAGCGGCGCCCCCGAAGCCGATGCTGAGGTTCAGCTGCTCGGGCGAAACGGGCTTGTCGTACTTACCCAAAAAACGGGCCCCGATGGGCACGTTACCTTCCCTAAATTATCGGACTTTAAGCGCGAGCGTGAGGCGGTGGTGTATGTAGTGCAGAAAGGAAACGATACGGCCTTTCTGCCCCTTAACCGTGCCGACCGGAAACTTAATCTCTCGCGCTTTGATATCGGTGGAGCGTCGTCGTCAGAGAATAGCTTGGCCCTTGAGGCGGTGCTCTTTTCAGACCGCGGCATCTATCGCCCGGCTGACGAGATTCATATCGCTATGATCGTCAAGAATCCGAAATGGAGGGCGCTCGAAGACGGTGTACCGCTTGAGGTGTCAGTCACCGACCCACGTGGTATAGAGGTAGCCTCGAAAAAGATACGCTTCTCCCAGGCTGGATTTGAGGAGTACAGCTACCGTACGCAGGATACATCACTTACCGGCAGCTACCACTTCACCCTCTATATCCTAAAAGACGGGCAGCGTCATGCCGAGCTTGGCACCACAGTGGTACGGGTTGAAGAGTTCCTCCCCGACCGGATGAATATTCAGGCCCATTTTTCTGCACCACTGAGCAAGGGGTGGATCTCACCGAAGGATCTTAAGGGGCTTATGACCCTGAGAAACCTCTTTGGTACTGCGGCTGAAAAGCATAAAGCAAGCGGCGCTCTCTACCTATCGCCGTCGTATCCGGCATTTGCCGGATTTCGTGACTACCACTTTTTCGATCCGCTGGCGACGAAGAAGAGTTTTAACGAACAGCTTGGTGAGACACTGACCAATGATAAGGGTGAGGCTGAGTTTGATCTGCACCTGGAACGCTTCGAGAAGGCAACCTATCGCGCCACATTTTTTGCAGAAGGGTTTGAGTTGGAGGGTGGACGCTCGGTGACGACGAGCGTTTCCTCCGTCGTGTCTCCGATGCCGTTTGTGGTGGGCTATAAGCCCGATGGCGATCTGGGATACATTCATAAAGATGCTAAGCGGACGGTTGAATTTCTAGCTCTTGGACCAACACTCGATAAGGTAGCTGCAGCCGATCTTAAGCTTGACCTATTCGAGATCCGTTATGTCTCCGTTCTAGCCCAGCAGCCGAATGGTACCTATGTCTATGAGTCCGTAAAGAAAGAGATCCTTAAAGACCGGCGTGATTTTGCTATTCCGGGAAGCGGCATGGAGTATCAGCTTCCCACGACGATAGCCGGAAACTTTGCCCTGATTGTGCATGACAAAGATGACATCGAACTAAATCGAGTCACCTTTAGCGTCGTCGGTGCTGGAAATCTAACCTCGAATCTTGAGCGTAACGCCGAGCTCGATATCAAGCTGAACAAGACCGACTTCGCACCGGGAGAAGAGATCGAGGTCAGCGTTGTGGCGCCGTACCACGGAGCGGGTCTGATTAGTATCGAAAAGGAGCGCACCTATGGCTTTAAGTGGTTTAGCTCGGGAACGACCTCATTTGTTGAAAAGATAAAGCTGCCTGATGATATTGAGGGCAACGGTTACCTTAACGTAACGTTCGTCCGTGCGCTGGATTCAAAAGAGGTCTTTATGAGCCCTCTAAGCTACGCTGTTGTTCCATTTACGGTGAGCAAGGCACGGCGAATGCATAAGATAACGCTCAATGCTCCCGAGAAGGCTAGGCCCGGAGAAACGTTTAATATCAGTTACAAGAGCGAGACGCCGGGAAGGATCGCCATATTCGCGGCTGACGAGGGCATTTTGCAGGTGGCTCGCTATTCCACACCTGATCCGCTTTCATACTTCCTACGCAAGCGCTCGCTCGAGGTCGAGACCGCGCAGATACTCGATCTTCTTATGCCCGAGATGAGTGTGCTGCGCTCGCTGTCGGCGGCCGGAGGCGATGAGGAAGCACTTCTGGCAAAAAATCTTAATCCCTTTAAACGTAAATCTCAAAAGCCTGTGGCCTTCTGGTCGGGGATCCAAGAGATCGATGCCACAGAAAGGAGCTTTAGCTTCATTATACCTGACTATTTCAATGGTACGGTGCGAGTTATGGCTGTTTCAGTAACTCCTGATGCCATAGGCTCGTTTGAAAAGAGGAGCACGGTTAAGGGGCCGTTCGTGATTAACCCGAACGTCCCGACCTTTGTCGCTCCGGGGGACACCTTTGAAGTCACGACAAGTGTTGCCCGAAGTGATGAAGGAGCTGACCCCGATAGCGAGGTTGCGTGCACTCTGAGCACCGGCCCTGGCCTTGAGGTTCTGTCCTCGGCACAGCAGAAGCTGCCTCTTGCCCCCGGCAAAGAGGGGAGCTGCGCCTTCAAAGTGAAAGCCAAAACCAACCTCGGCTCTTGCGCTCTTACCTTCGGTGCTGCCACGAGCACTCAAAAGAGTAAGCTCACCTTGGACTTGAGTGTGCGCCCGAGTGTGCCCTTTATGGCGCAGGTGCAGACCGGATTTTTCAAGAAGGGGCTTTTTAGTTCAGGTAAGGTAGAAGTTCCGGTGACGCGCAAGCTTTATCCGGAGCACCGCACCCTCGAAGCTTCTGCCTCAGTCTTTCCATTCGGAATTGCCAATGGCTTGGTGAGTTATCTGCGAGCCTTTGCGCACGGCTGCTCAGAGCAGATCGTCAGTCAGGTCTTTCCTGATGTGATATTAACGCAGAACAAAAACTTTGATTTTACCTCGGAGAATTTTGCGGAACGCTACGAACGTGTTCTCTCGATCCTACGCTCACGTCAAAATTCTGAAGGCGCTTTCGGCTTCTGGACGGCAAACTCTACGGTCTCCGACTTTCAGACCATCTATGCGGTGCACTTCATGCTTGAGGCTAAAGAGCGTGGCCTCAATGTTCCCGGCTCAATGTTAACGCACGCCATGGGGTACCTTAAAACGCTCCTCGCTTCGGATGACCATTCACAGGCGAGTTTTAGACGTAAAGCCTATTCAGTCTATCTCCTGACGCGTGGCGGCATGGTGACCACCAATAATGTTAATACGCTGCGTGAGGCGCTTGAGAAATACTTCCCCGATACCTGGAAGAGCGATATCTCGGTGGCATTTTTGGCTTCAACCTATAAGATGTTGAAGCTCGATCGTGAAGCCGAACAGCTGATCAAAACGGTACCGATTCAGAAGGCTGAAAGCTGTGACTATGAGAACTACTATGATCAGCTGCTGAGGAGCGCGCAGTACATCTATCTGCTCTCACGCCACTTCCCCGAGCGGGCCAAAGAGCTTTCGGGTGATGATCTGATGGACGCCCTGCAAGAGATCCCCAAGGGACATTTTAATACGCTGTCATCCGCCTATACGGTACTTGCCATCGATGCCTACAGCAAAGCCGTCGGCACGCCAGCGAATGCAGGGGCAGCAATAGTTGAAATAGACACTGACGCTGAGAAAAATCTAGGTGTCGGCCCCGGAGCAGTGGCGCGAGCTAACTTCTCCGATGCGGCACAAACGGTGCGCTTCAGTGGTCAGGCATCGCTGCCGCTCTTCTACCAGCTTACGGAGACCGGATTTGATACGAATCTGCCGAATGAGGAGATTAAGCAGGGGATTGAGGTGTTACGTGAGTTCCGTAACGCCAAGGGCGAGGTCGTGACAGCGGCAAAGCTCGGTGAAGAGCTCCAAGTGCATATCATCCTGCGCTCAGTGGACACAGCTAGCCACTGGAACATCGCTGTTGTCGATCTCCTGCCGGGTGGTAGCGAGGTCAAGATGCCGCTGAGCATGGGTATCAATACTCTAACGCCGCTATTCTCACTTGATTATGTCGATGCACGAGATGATCGGGTGGTTTTTTACGGCGACGTTACACCGCAAGCGCACCACTACTACTACACGATTAAGTGCACGCAGCGAGGGAGCTTTGAGCAGCCACCCCTGTTTGCCGAGTCGATGTACGATCGTACGGTGCGAGCAAGGACGTTGGGAGGTAGGCTTGTTGTGGAATAGGGGTAACTACTCGCCCCTCATCGACTAACGCTGACGTCAAACGTCTAGCGCCGGACGTAAAGCGTCGAGGTCTGGCGTCCGGCGTTAGACCTTAGACGTCAGCGTCATCGATTCTCAGAAATGGTCATTTTGTTGGGGTTATTTTGCGCATGACGATGAAGGGGCGAGCAGTTACGAATAGGGAAGGTTTGCTTCAGACGAGCGACGGAGGTCCCTCTCTACCATTTTCCAACGGCATGCACCGAATAAGGTATCACCTCCAAAAAGGGTAGAGGGACCGCGTCGCTCGCAATGTTTAAAGAAACACAGTGATGAGTCTTCCTATTGCCATACGTTCTCTTGCCCGCAAAATTCTGCGCGGGATAGCTATTATCTTTCTCTCGCTTTTGTTTATATGGCTTGTCGCCGGGCTGACCCCCGCGCCGCTTTTGGTTAACCGCTCGTCTTTTTCGCAGGCAGTATATGATCGCCGTGCTGTGCTGCTGCGCCTCTCTCTTTCAAGTGATGAGAAATATCGTCTCTGGTCACCGCTTCAAGAGATCTCCCCCGTACTGATCCAGGCAACCCTCTTAAAGGAGGACCGTCACTTTTGGCATCACTACGGAGTAAACCCCGTGGCTCTTTTTCGTGGGCTGGTCTCAACCTATCTGACCCGTGAGCGGCGCCGTGGTGGATCCACTATCAGCATGCAGCTGGCGCGGATACGCTTCGGCATAAATTCGAAGACGATTCTGGGGAAGATGGAGCAGATACTGCGTGCTCTGCAGATTGAACGCCATTATTCGAAAAAGGAGATACTCGAAGCCTATCTCAACCTACTTTCCTATGGTGGTAATGTTGAGGGTGTGGCGGCGGCAAGTCAGATCTACTTTGGTCACGGCTGTAAAGATCTCAGTCTGCCGGAAGCACTCGCCCTGGCTGTCATCCCGCAGAGTCCCATTCGACGCGGACCAGGCCGGACCGGCACGGCACTTGGGCGCGCGCGAGATGAGCTCGCGCAGGCCTGGCAAAAAACGGCGGGTGTGGATATTCCATTTTCACTTCCAGCATCCTTTCAATCATCGCGTGAGCTGCCCTTTAGTGCTGCGCATCTGGTCAATGAGGCGCTGGATTGTGCCCCTTATACTTCACGTGTTTCAACGACACTTGATCGGCACCTGCAAACAATTATTGAGGATCAGATAGCTCCGTTTGTGAAGCGTCGGCAGCTTTATGGGATCAAGAATGCCGCGGCCATGTTGGTCAATTACCAAAGCATGGAGGTAGTTGCGCTTGTTGGTTCGGCTGATTTTTTTGATTCGGCAATTCAGGGGCAGGTCGATGTGACTTCGGCCAAGCGCTCTCCCGGTTCGGCGTTAAAACCGTTCATTTACGGTATGGCTATTGACCAGGGACTCATTCATTCGCAGACGATGCTCAAAGATACTCGCTTGACTATTTCGGCCTATAATCCGGAGAATTTTGACAAAGACTTTCTCGGGCCGCTCAGTGCCACCGATGCCTTGGTAAAAAGCAGAAATGTACCGGCGATTACCCTTGTCGGTCGGCTAAAACAACCCACATTCTACGAGTTCCTTAAGCGCGCTCGAATTGAAAAGCTGCGTGAAGAGGAGGTTTATGGACTTTCGCTCGCCCTAGGTGGAGTCGAGGTCAGCATGCGCGAAATGGTAGCGTTGTATGCCATGCTGGCAAATGGTGGTGAGCTAAAACCGCTGCGTTGGTTAAGCAGCGATCCGTTGGTAACGCAGGCGACGAGACTTCTATCTGCGGAGGCGAGTTTTCTCGTCCTGCAGATGCTCAAAGATAATCCGCGGCCAAATTTCGATATTAGCGAGACACATACCAACGCCGGGCCGTCGGTAGCTTGGAAGACCGGTACCTCGTTTGGCTTTAGAGACGCCTGGGCCGTAGGTATCGTCGGCCCCTACGCACTGGCCGTCTGGATCGGTAACGCCGATGGTAAGCCCAATCCAGCCTTCATCGGACGAGAAGCTGCGGGACCACTCTTTTTTAATATCGTTGATGCGCTTCGTGCTGAGCCAGGGATGAAATATGCCGAGATTCCGATGAGTGCTAACCTCGCCGTTAAAAAGGTCGAGGTCTGTGCCGTTTCGGGTATGCTACCGGGCCCCTATTGCCAGCAGCATAAGCACGCCTGGTTTATTCCCGGACGATCTCCGATTGAAACCTGCAACGTGCATCGTCAGGTGACGATCGACAGCGTAAGTGGGCTACGTGCCTGTCCGCTACAGCACGAGCCGATGCGTGAGGAGGTCTACGAGATCTGGCCCTCCGATATCCTCGCCCTATTTAAAGCCGCGGCCATACCTCGGCGCGTTCCACCCCCCTATCACCCACGCTGTGGAATTTCGGGGGACTCAGGCAAGATCCCCTCGATCACCTCGCCGCAGAGTACGTTGATCTACACCATGCGCTCCGGATTGCAATCGGGCTCTGCGCTTACCATCCCCTTTGATGCTGTGACCGATTCGGACAGCGCCAAAACCTACTGGTTTGTCGATGGAGCTCTTGTCGGTGTCGCCGCGCGCGGCGAGAGCTTTGTGTGGAATGCCACGCCCGGTGAATTCATGGTTCGCGCCGTCGATGAACTCGGGCGTGCGGCGGGGGTGAAGATGAAAGTTAAGGTTAGGTAATTGGCGAATGCCCCCGAACCTTGTAGTAGTATGTAACTTAATACTCCTGCATAATTTCAACTGAACCCTCGTCACCGATTCAAGCTGACAGTCCTCAAAAAAGACAAGTTAGCTGCCGTGTCGAATACGGAAGGTAGCTTTAAAGCCCGTTAGCCGGTCCAGACGC
>CAIXSY010000197.1 GCA_903922175.1 uncultured delta proteobacterium
CGGACGCATCCTCGTGCCTCTCTGAGCCTCCCAGCGGCGCGCCATAGCGCGACGTACCTGAATACACTTTTTCCATAGACGAAAAGACATTTGCAGAATTAGAGGAGGTTAAAGCACTGCTTTCTTCAAGCTTACCCCAAGGCGTAAGCCTTAAAGAGGCGCTCAAAGTGCTCCTTGGTCAGTATCTTGAACGGCATTCACCCGAAAGGCGCCAGGCTAGGCGGCTCGCGGCGGCTAGCAGGCAGAAGACCTCGATTGACGCGCCTTCGCCTAAGGTTAACCCCGAGATAACCGCTGAAACGAAAGTTGCTCCAGCTAACCGCCATATCCCAGCTAAGATCAGAGACGAAGTGCTCTAACTACTTGATTATAAATATTATTTACACCACGAAAGAGTCCCGTGACGTTCACTGGGGGGGGGGGGGGGGGGGGCGCCAGATTTAATAACGCGGTGCGTACGCGGAGGGGGTTTTCACCAAACATCCATCCTGTACTCCGTTAAAATTATTTAATTAGCATTGTGATGCCCTAAATTACTCCCTGTCTTATGTCACACACTAAACTAAGTCCTCCATAACTGTTCTAGAAAAGTATTTTGATGGATATTTCTCATGCCTACCACGCTTCCTGCTACTCTTGCCGATGTGGCGAGACCTAACTGCAAGAATCCCCCCGTGGAGCCGGCGAGCGCATCATTGAGGGTGCCAAACGCCGATGACTATAGGGCCGCCGGCCAATTAGGCGATGCTGCAGCAATGCAAGTTACTGCCGCCGAGACATTCACGGTTACTAAGATCACCGTAAAGAACCTTGGTCAGGTAGCTCCCGCGGCGCAGGTCTCAGCTAGCCAGGCCATAGAGCAAGAAATCCAAGCATGGTTCATAGAGCGCTCAGCTAGGAAGTTTGATCATGAACTTTCGGATCCGAGGGTCGGGAAACGGGTTGCGGAGCAGGTTGCCAACTACACTGACTCCTTGGGTGAGATAGTCGCTAACTTAGCAGGAAAGATTACCGGCCGCATCGAGAGGATTAGGGGGCTTGAGTGGGATCGCAAAACAGGAGCATGGAAGACGGAGCACTGGACCAAGGAGCGTGAAAACGGGGCGCAGGAAGCCGCCGCAGATACCTCAACAGACGTTGCTCTAAAGCTAAAAAAGATATCAGAGCAAACGCGGGAGGCTTTCAATGGCATACTTTTCGACCCTGAGAAGCGCTGGCAGTTTTCGAAATCTGCGGCGACTGCTCTTCATGAATTTCCAGTAAAGTCGCAAGAATTGATTGCCGCCGCCTCCCAAGTCACTGGAAAGTTTTTACTAGCTTCGAATTTATCAGAGCAAGCTATCGCCAACTGTAAGGAGTTAGAGGCGGCGCAAAAAGAGTGCCTGAGGCGGCTTGGCAAAATTGCTTTAGAAAGAGGAATGGATGCCGCTCGAGTGGAAGAAGATCGGCTTTACAAGTCAGGCAAACATCCCAGTCTTCAACTAGATGCTCTGTTTAAAACGGCTCCCTGTAATGGACATGATGGACATGCAGCCGCGGTTGTTCAAGAGGCAGCGCATACGCAAAAAGATGCCGGAGTTTTATTTGGGGATCTGCTTCGAGAGGCAGAGAAAAATACTAGCGGAGAACTAGCTTCCAGACCCAAAAACGAGTTCGGTGAGTATGCCAGACTCCAGTCAAGTATAATTTTCGATGAGTTACGCCAAGCTGCCGCAAGGGTACGTTTACAGCTCCCCTCATATCCGCTTCCCGGATTTCTGGGTTACGCTTTGCAGGACATGCTGCTAAGCACATACCCGGGGAATTGCAATTAGACCCTGGTGACCACTAAAGATCCGGCGACTCCAAATAATCCTTCGAGGTACTCTCCCCCCCAACGCTCCGGCGCGGCTCGGTGCCTTTGATGAAGTACTCCAGGATTGCACCGGGACGGCCCTGCTCAGAAAGGACGCCCGATTCCTTATCTACCCAAAAAGGATCAACACCTTCCGGCACACTGAAGTCAAGCGGCTGGATCGGATCGGCTTTGACATACTCAATCCCCAAGCGTTCGGCATCGGCCTGCGCCTCTTGCTCGAGTTTGGCGTATGCCACCTCATCCTGGTTCTTTAAAAAGTCGCTCATGAAGTAGAGCCACGTCGGCGCCGAGACCACACCACCGGTCTCTTTGTCTCCGATCTTCTTTTTCTGATCAAAACCGGTCCAGACACCCGCGACCCATTGTGGGGTGTAGCCGATGAACCAAGCATCCATCTCCTCGTTCGAGGTCCCCGTTTTCCCAGCCACGGGACGACCGATAGGCTTTATGCGGTAGCCCGTGCCATGTTCAACCACTCCCTTCATCAGGTTAGCCATGATAAATGCGCTATTTTCACTAATTACCTGATGAGCATGGGCTAGCTTTTCATTTTCGTAATCATAAACCACCACACCGTCACGATCGACGATCTTAGTGATAAAAACGCTATCGAGAAGAAGTCCCTTGGCAGCGAATACGCCATAGGCGCGTGTCATTTCAAGCAGCGTGACCTCGCTACTACCAAGAGCCAACGAGAGGTTACGGCCGAGCGGGCTCGTGATACCAAGCTTCTTGGCATAACGAATCACCGCATCAACTCCGATCCGAGAAACGATGTCAGCGGAAACCAAGTTCCGAGATTTCTCTAGCGCCGTACGCAAGGTAATCGGTCCAAGATAGTTTTTATCAAAATTACCCGGGGTCCAGAACTCGTCACCTACGCGGAAGGTTCGCGGCGTATCGTAGACGATGGTCGACGGGGTATACTTAAAGCCGTCGACCGCCGACAGATACACGACTGGCTTAAAGGTGGACCCCGGCTGACGCAGAGCCTGCGTCGCTCGATTGAAGACGCTACGCTGAAAACTATAGCCGCCAATCGTGGTGAGCACCTTCCCCGACTCGGGGTCGATAAGCACGAGGGCCGATTCGATGTCGGGAGACTGGTCAAGTACCATGTTCCGCAGCTCGCCGGGGGGTAGATCAGCAGGAGCCTTATCTGTAGCATCAGCTGTCGGAAGTTGTGAGACTTCGATCACATCGCCAACTCGCACGACCTCTTCCGGCTTAATCCAGTTAATGCTGTCGTCCGACTCGATCTTTCTTTTGGCCCAGCCGACATCCTTGAGGTTTATCGCCGCATTCCAATGTCCGAGGACGACGCGTACCGAACCGGTGCGGCGTGAAACCGCGGTCACGAGCGCCGGATAGGGGACAGAAGGTTCGAGGTTACTCACGTTACTGGCGGCGTGCGCCTGCAAGAAGCGTTCCTTGTCTGCTCCCTGAATAAACGCAATCGGCCCGCGCCAGCCGCGGCGCTTGTCGACCTCTCGCAATCCCTTGCGCAGAGCCAAGGTCGCCAGGCGATCCGCATTGAGGTCAAGTGCTGTATAGATCTGCAGTCCATCACGATCGATGTTGAGGTCCTTGAATCGCTCTAGAAACAAACGCCGCACCTCAGAGACATAGTAGGGCGCCCGATAAATAGTCTGCGTTTCCGGGGGGTAAAAACGGAGCTTCTCGCGCTCAGCCTGAAGTACCTGATCCACTGTAATGAACCCGGCTTTCTTCATCTGATCGAGCACATAGCGCTGCCGCCGCCTGGCGCGATCAAAATGCAGCACCGGCGAATAACGCGACGGCGCCTGTGGCAAGCCCGCCAGCATGGCGGCTTCGGCGATGGAGAGGTCCTTAATCTCTTTGCGGAAATAGGCGCGAGCGGCGGCCTTGACCCCGTACGCATTATTTCCAAGAAACAATTGATTGAGGTAGATCTCCAGAATTTCATCTTTGGTAAGGCGCCGCTCAAGGCGGTAAGCCAAGATCGCCTCCTTAACCTTGCGCTTGATGTTTTTCTCCGGTGTCAGGAGCAGGTTCTTAACCACCTGTTGGGTGATAGTCGAAGCTCCCTGTTTGGCCGAACCAGCCCTAAAATTCTTAACCGCTGCACGCAGGATACTAATCGGGTCAATCCCTTGGTGCTGATAAAAGTTAGAGTCCTCTGCCGCCAAAAAGGCCTGCTGGACTATCTTGGGGATCTCACTCAGCTTGAGCGGATAGCGGCGCTCGTCGTAGAACTCAGCCGCCAAGATGCCATCATTGGCATAAACGCTGGAAACGGCTGGCGGTCGATAATCATCAATGTTGGCAATATTCGGCAGATCACGGGTGAAATAAAAGTATCCCCACGTGATCGCGCCAGCAGCCACCAGGCCCCCGATCAGAGCGACGATAACGAGAACAAGCAGGAGTTTCCTCAACATATATTCCTAGCGAGGCTTCGCCTCAGACCGACCAAGCATTCTCCCGTGCACCTGCACGCAAGGTCCCATCCTGAGATAAGTATACACATCAGGAGGCAGTGGTGCTATGGGATGGGACCTAAGAAGAAAGGCTGACAGCAGATCTCTGAGAGCTGCTTACAGAAGGCAGAGAGCAGGCAGGCGACACGAGTCTCTTCGGCACGAATGCGCGAGTTGGTTCGACTGGATTCACTCCGCTCGTTTAACTGGTTAGACCCTGGAAACGGTTATGGCATCACTGTCGGCGACGCAGTCACCATTGTCGGGCTTGTACTTGCGACAGGAGCTATTTTTATCAGCGACTCAACTCGAGGTGTAATCTTAGTAAAAGACTCTTCGTCAATGATAAACGCCTCGGTCAGATCGTTCACCGCAGCATAGTAGGCTACTATCTGCTTGTCGCCTAGTCGAGACTCTTCGGGGGGTAGCTGCGCCCCGACAACGAGGGTCAGGCTTTGGTGCTTCTCATTATTCGGCGCCCCCTCGGCCCTAAGGGTAACCGTCACCTTCAAGCGCGGAGTGGTAAATCCGAAGTCCTTGTCCGACCGCGGATAACCGATAACCGGCAGCTTACTCAAATTTTGGAGGATCTCCATGACGAAAGGGGTGTCGCCATCCTTTTGATTGACCTTCCACCCATCACCCGACCTGGTCAGGCCGGTAGGATCGCCGCCTGTCTGCTCAAAAACAACGCTGTCGACCGCCTCAGTGTCAAATGTGAAAAACTGCTTCTGACGAAAGACCTCAATCGGCTTATTAAGACTCTTAAAACCGGCATCGCTCAGCTTATATAGTATTGGCGAGCCCAGCACCTGCCCAGCAAATTGAGCTTCCCCGCCTGAGCCGAAGACGAACTCCAGGTTGGGCTTTTTGGCAGCGTCCTTAAATTCCAGGACGAACTTCATTGCGGGAGTGACGAGCCCGTAGTCCGCAGGATTCGGCGCTGTCCCATCAATCGCAGGATCGATGAAGTCCAGTACGTTGAGGGTACGCAGGGTGCGCAAGAGGTCGCCCACAGCGCTGGAACTGGCGCTAAATTGTCCGGGCTCTACAATCCTCCAATTGAAATCATCACCCTGGACTAACTTGATATTGCCCGTTGGGCTCGTGAGCGAAATAGACCGTAAATCGTAATCGGTGAATTCGAAGGGGGTTTTTGAGCGAAACTCGTTCGGTTTTTTACTCGCTGCGTCAAACAGGGCTCCGCTGATAAGGTATATCCCCTCGCGCCCCGAGATGGAGGCATAACGCTTTCCCACATACTCGTTCTGCTTACCAAGAGAGATAGTTCTCGTTTCTGCACCAACGTTAACCGCAAGCTGGATCGCCGGGTCTCCGAGTCCGTAGACAGCGAGATCCTTATCCTGCTCCTCGGCCGGAATCCTAGAGTCGAGACTGAGGCCGATGATCGCTGTCACCAGGGAGCCGACGGTTGCCCCCTCCAGCTTTGCGCCTTTGAGGCCCCCAAGCTCCCACTTGGCGAAAGGTGACTCGGCAAGGGCGCTCTCCGTCTGCTCGTCCTTGGCACCTTTCTTCAATCCTGCGACAGCAGGCACGGTATTGCTAAGGGAGAACTCACCGGACTGCCCCTTGATACGAATCGTCACGATAGACTTCGGCTCAACCCCGGCAAAAAGAATGTCTGCATTCTTCTTTGCCTCCTCTCGCGGCAGCTCATACTTGAAGATATAGGCCACAATGCCAGCCAAAATAACTGCGAAAAATAACGTTTTCTTAAAGCTCATAGAGATTCCTCAGCCTTCGATTTCAGAGGGCTCGGCTCAGCCAATCTGGATTATCCGGCCCGCGATGGATTGTTGCGCCGACGCCACCAAACAACCAACCCGAACATAAGAATCAACTCTGGAATCATAAAACTCGCTGTGATCAGGCGCAGAAACGTCTCCTGTTCAATCGGCGCGGCGGACTCACGCAACGAACGCGGGCGTATCGACACTCCCCCCTCTTCACCGGCGATCCAGTTGATGCTGTTGAGCACCAGATCTTTATTAGCGTACACATTCAGATTGCTATTAAGCACCCAGTCACCATCGGCGATGACGACGACACGCGAGGACTTCGTCGCGCTATCTTCAGCGGACTTGCCTGCTGCCTCGGGCTCCGATTTGAGCCTCTTCTCATAGACAACGCCCATGCTCACCGGACCCTTGATATCGCTATCGTCGGCATCGGCCGATGGCTCATCGGCGAATAATGCGCTCAGATTTGTTTCCGCCCAGGCGGTCTGGCTGCTCTTCAGGAGATCGGTATAGGTCACACCGTCCATGCTCTTGGCCTTCGAGCGAACACTCGCCGCAGCGTTGAATACGGTAACCGTCGTCGGCGTAAAATCTTTGGTGATCGGATGCGAACCATAGGTGCGCACCACAGGCTGGGCGCCGATCTCCGGCGCGGCGAAGAGGCGCGCCACACGATCGAGCACCAAGTTGTCGCCGATCTCGATACCGAAGTGGTTGGCCAAACTACGCACCTCATCAAACACGGGATCGCTGACCGTCATTTTGCGCTGCGGAAGGAGGAGCAGATGCCCGCCGGCCTCAACATATTTAATCAACGCATCCTTCTCTCCTGAGCCGAAAGTTCGCGCCGGAGCGACCAACATCACCGCCGCTGCATCCGCAGGTACCGCGCCGCTCTGGGCGAGGAAAAGCTCCTCAATCGTGAAGTGCTCATTGGCGATCGCCTCCTTGAGCAGACCAACCCCTTCGGGGCCCACCGAACTTAGGCTCGGCTCATCATGGCCAGTTAGGTAATAGACCTTCTTAGCCGCACCACGTTGCAACTTAAGAATGGCATTCGTCACCGCCTCCTCGCTCACCTGATCAATGCGGCTCACCGCCTTGGTGTCGCCCTCGCCGTACTCAAGGTACAGGAGGTTGCCGCCCTTAAATCCGTATTTTTCGACAAGGCCCGGCTTAGCCTGAGGATCAAACTGCTCAACGCTAAGCATGGAATGATTGCTGTGGAGATACAACTCAAAGAGCTCCTTGGTCGCTCGTCCGATGTCCTGCCCCTCTCTGCCTAAACGCGCAACGCTCTGCCCTTTGAGTCCAACAAGCCTCAGCGGCTTTTTAAGCCCAGCAAGAACATCCCGTGACTGTGGCGACAGACTGTAAACGGATTGCTCGGTAAAATCCCAGCGACTATCGTACCGGCTCGCCAACCAGTTAATCGCCACAAGGATACCAACGAACACGACAAGGTAAGCTGAAGCGTTATAGCCGAATCGTGCCGTGCGGCCGATCGCCGCCTGGCCCACGGCGCCTATGTTTTTCAAGCCGGCAAACCAGAACCAGAGAGCGAGAAGCACCACTCCCAAGAATAGATTCCCAAGGACAAAGAAGCTCTCCAGCGCTCCGCCAACACCAAGCAACGAGGTCAAAAGCACGCTCTCAACCAGGGCAAACACCAAAAAAATCAGCGCCGCTATGCCGCCAAATTTAATCCACCTATTCATAATCGATACTCCTTACCGGAAAATATTACGCACTGCGTCTGAATCTCGGGCGCACCTGGATGCCCCGATTACCGCCAACGATAGGCATCAAGCGCCCGCTGCGAAAGAAACAGCCCGAGGAGGGTTAAACTTCCAAAATAGACGAGAGCCTTGCTCGTGACAACGCCACGCAGAAGATCGTCGACCTGTCGTACAGGGGAGAGGTAGGTCAAGACATCTGCCGAGACCCCACCTAGTGACTCAGCCGGCGCATCGATAATAAACAATATCAGAAGCACCATCAGGCTACTCACCCCGGCGACGATCTGATTCTCTGTAAAAGAGGATACCGCCATACCGATGCTGGCGAAGGCACTTGAGAAGAGCACCAAACCGAGCAATCCAGTCAGCATCGGCCCGATCTCAGGATTGCCGTAGTAGAGCAACAGCGCCGGCAAGAGAAAGGTCAGACCACACATCAGGAGCAGCACAAAAACGACGCCCAGAAACTTTCCCAGCACGATCTCGCCCACCGATACCGGTGAGGTTACGAGCAGCTCGAACGTCCCCGAGCGGCGCTCCTCAGCGATAAGGCGCATCGTCAAAAGCGGTACCACGAGTATCAGCACGAACATCATCGACTGAAACATCTGCCCGATGACGAGCTGGTTAAGATTGGGCATCGGCCCCGCTCCACGATAGGGATTGGCCGCCATGAGGTTCAACACGTAGTTGAAATAGGCCAATAGGTTAAAGAAGAAATACCCAGCGATCACCACAAATCCGGTAATCACAAAATAGGCAATCGGCGAAACGAAGAAGGAGAGAAGCTCTCTCTTAAAGATACAAAATATATTTCTCATTATTCACCTCGCTTAAACCGCAGACTGCGCGACCGACCCGGCGGCAGTGTGCTCATCGAAACCGACACACTCAAGAAACACCTGCTCGAGTGGCTTGTCTTTCGTCAGCTCTTGTAGCCCCTGTTCGAGAACGATACGCCCACGGTTTATAATCACCACCTTGGTGCAGACCATCGAAACCTCAGGCAGGATGTGCGTGCTCAAGATGACCGTGTGGTCCTGGCCGAGCGATCGAATCATCTGGCGAATCTCGATAATCTGCTTCGGATCGAGCCCACTCGTTGGCTCATCGAGAATGATCACTTCGGGCTCATGGATGATCGCTTGTGCAATCCCCACACGCTGGCGAAAGCCACGCGAAACATGGCGGCAAAGACGCTTACGCACCTCACCCAGGAAACACCTCTCAACGACGCGATCGACGCTGCTGCGCACCCGAGCACGAGGCACAGCCTTTATCTCGGCCACAAACGTCAGATACTCCTCAATCGTCATCTCGCCATAGAGCGGCGGGTTTTCGGGGAGGTACCCGATACGACGACGCACCTCATCAGCCTGGTCGATGATATCAAAGCCCGCCACCTGCGCCGTACCACTGGTCGGCGGTAGGTACGTGGCCAACATGCGAATGGTTGTCGTCTTCCCGGCGCCATTCGGCCCAAGAAAACCAACGATCTCACCTTTCGCCGCGCTGAAGCTAATATCTGCGACAGCGCTATACTCTCCGTATTCCTTCGTAAGTCTTTGAACTTCAATCATAGGCAGCAACCATCCCAACGATTATCTCGTATCCGCATCAAGGAAAAGACGAATGAATAGTACGTCTTACCTCAAACTTTGGAGGTGCACAAGGGCGGCCAGTGCTTCGTGGGACAAGTGCGGCCAGAGAAGAAAGTTTGATCTTATCGTTGAACCGAGCCGCGCATTCGCGCGGAAGAGCCTGTAATCTGCTATCTGAGATCTGCAGTCAGCTATCAGCCGTCAGCTGTCTGCATCAGATTCAGCTGCAGCATCAGTTGCGGCCGCAGCCGACGGCCTTAGCCGTCTTGTCCCCCGTAGCACTTGCCGCGAGGCAAGGCGAGGTTAAGTAGGGACGCTACCGACTTTTTTTAAGATAAAATCGGCAGCGTCCCTACCCCCCCCCTACTTTCCGAGAACCCTCTTGAGCTTTTCGATATCAGCCAAATCTTGAGGCCTACCGGCTAATCGCTTCAGCTTGATTAAGTCTTTTAGCCCAACTACGCGCAATGTGGTGTTGGCTATTTTGACCTTCACTGCTCGCTTTATAATCGCTGTACTATCAACTCCCTTGATTCTGTTTAGTATATCGACACGCAACGGGGCGATGCCAAAGACGTATAGCAAACCTGGATCTGCGAGATCTTCGATGCTTAAGTTACTTATAGGCGCACCGAACTGAGTCAGCGCAGCGAGTACCGCCTTGGCATTCTTCTTATTAGCAGCAATCAAAATATCCAAATCTTTCGTATATCGAGGCTCTGCGTGTATTCCTACCGCATATCCGCCAATCAAGGCATAAGCAACCTTATGGCTTTCGAATGCACGCAGTAGTTCTAAGAAATCTGGGTATATCATTAGTATTATTTTTTAACTGATAGTCGAACAGGGTAATCTGACAGATCAAGGCAAATTTATCTTGATATGACATCTCACTCGTGCCATCCAGCTGGCTGATGGAAGCATGCTCAGAGTCCCGCCCTACAAAGCTAAACTGTTTTCTACGGCCTTTTGATCTATTTTTCATGCGCTGCTGCTGACTGTAGCATCTCGGGTTAAATTTAGCAGGTACAAAAAAGTACGAACGATTGAGGCATACACCTATTTATCGGGAAAATGCGCCGAAAGTTTCCTCGATGCACATCGATTTGAGAGGAATATTTATTCCATCTATTAATTCGATATGTTGGCGTCAATTACTTTAAGTCGTTTAGAATGGGAGAGAGTTACCTGCTACCAGTTCTCTGGCGGCTACCAGTTCTCTGGCGGATCATCGAGCAGGCTTTTAGCCATCCTTGCCCAGCGTTCGATAAAGAGAACCAAGAAGCACGCGGCGGCACTCCAAAAGCATACTCGCCCGATCCCCAGGACAGAGAAGAAGATAAATGGCGGCTGAAGCCAGTAAAATCCTAAGAAAAAGAACACGAAAGAAGCGAACACTGCCAGCGCCCAATTTTCAAGAAAGTGGACACGCGGGGAGCGGCACAGGAAACGGATCAGGTTAATAACACGAATACCGAGCAAGAGAAGAAACAGGAGGAGATATGTCCGCTCTGCGTCTACATTGTGCGTAAGCCCCTTGTCGTCGATCGCCGACAATCCAACAAGTGCGATCAGTATCTCTGCACACACTGCCAGAATGAACAGCCCAGCAATTGATGGATACTTAGAGTCTCTGCGCATGATGACTATTCCGGATAGTTCCTGCCCGGGACAAAAAAGCTTCGGCTCTGCAGAGGAACTGATTTCCGGGCAGGAACTTGCTATTCGACCGGGCTCATCGAGCCATCGCAACCAACGATGTATTCCTTGCCCCCCATCTTGATCTTGCCCTTGCTGCACGTAACCGGCTGCGGGGCCGCTTTTGCAGCCTTATTGGAATTGGCCAGATCCGAAGCGGTAAAATTAGTAGCGGCCGCAGCAGCGTCATCCTCCGGGGCACGCATAATTAGACTCAAACGCCCCATCTGACGTGCGGTAGAGACCTTGAGCGCATCCTGGGTGGCGACGTCAAGCGTAATCGTTCGCGCAACTCGCGTCGGCCGCCTCTGCTGCATCGACGCTGCCGCGGTAGTCGAATCACCGCCATAGGATATGACCCGCGCGTTCTGCACGATGATATTGCTCACCAAAGAGCCACCCTGCGAATAGGTCAAAACGACGTCAACATGCGTACCCGCAAGCGCATGTCCCTCCAGTCCAGAGATATCGTCGACTTCGATACTTACGGCGCGATTACCCGGTGTAAGCGCTATAGTGGAAACCTTCGAGGTTGATTCCTGGGTCGTTGTGTCCTGGCGCTGCAACGGTAACCCGGCAACAAGCTTATTCTTTGCATAAAAACCAACCACCTCGGAGAAGTCACTAAAAGCTCCTTCTGGAGCGGTCGCACGCGGCCAACGCTTTTTCTGAAATCTTACCTGAGAAAGTAGCGTCCCTGGAGCCACCTCGGCTTCGGGGCAGATGACAGAGATAGAATCTTTTGCTTCAGCCAGAGACGCTGCCTGATCAGTTGAATTTTGCTGCGAGGAAGGCTGCCCGCCCGACTTAAAGCCAGCAACGAGAGCGAAGATGACCATGACAGCAAGCGCTGTTCCAGCCGCCGCGATAAAGAGGAATTTTTCACGCTCCCCTTTGTTAGCAAACCCAGAATTAGTCTTTCCAAACTTTGATCCCATACGAACCTCTGGATGACAGCTTTAAACCATTAACAACCGCGCACAGCCAGTATACTACATCGATTCATAATTTCGAAAACCTTACGCTGCAAATATATATCGGATTTCCCCAAGAAGGGCTAAAGGGCTAAATAAATAGCATAAATTGGAAGAATTACATAAGATCCGCGATGGTCTCTAGGTAGCATCGCGCTCCGGCCTCGAATGCAGCTAGCGGTAGACGCTCATCTCGATTGTGCGCCAGGGCGAACCCCTCGAAACCATCGGGGAAGAGGAGCGGAGCAAAGCCGATTGGCTTAATTCCCGCCGCAAAATAGAAGCTATTGTCACTAGCCGCAGGCATCAACATCGACAGAACCTTGGGTTTTTCTAGCGCCTCTGCCCAAAAACGTTCTATACATGTGGAGATCTGCTGCAAGAGCGCATCGCCTTGTGGAATCTCATACCCAGTAGAAAGGGTTTTAAGCTCATATTCCACTTTGGCACCAAGCTCATCGGCCCTCCGACACAAAAACTTGCCGATCTTGTCAGAGAATTGCTCACAGGAAAGGTCAGGAACGATGCGGCAATCGAAGGCGGCCGATGCCTCTTCTGGAATTACATTACGCGAGGTCCCTGCCTTAAGTGACGTTGGTGTAATTGTATGAGCTAGCATCGCCCCAAGCTGCACGGCGAGGTTCTGATCGGGAAGACTTCGAAGCGTCTGCCGAAAGCGCTCCTTGTCCAACAACGTCGAAAGCAGCTCACGTTCCGGACTGGCACAGGCCTGAGCCAGCTCAGTAAAAAAATGGCGCGACGTTGCTGAGACACAAAACCCATCAAAATCTTGGGTTAGACTGGCAACAAGCTGACTTAGCCAGAGGATGCTATTGCGCGGATGAGGAAGGCTACCATGCCCACTTACCCCTTTAACCACCACCTGCAGAGTCGCCGAGGACTTCTCCCCTGCCTGCAGCGGAACGAACTGTCGCCCTCCTATCTGGACATTAAATCCACCGACCTCATTAATAACATACTCTGCATCAATTAACTCTCGATGTGACTTCGTCAGATAGGCGCTGCCGTTGGCGCCCCCCTCTTCCTCGTCTACAAGCGCCACGAGCTTGAGCGTGCGCGCCACTCCCATGCGCCGTGCTGCGATTAACGCGGCTACGTCGAAACAGGTCTTATACTTGACGTCGAGTGCACCGCGTCCCCAGATCGCCCCCTCAGACTCGACTCCGGCAAAGGGAGGGTGGCGCCAGAGCGCAGCGCCAACTACCGGCACGACATCGACATGCGAGCTTAGAAGAAGTGGAGCTCTTGACGGGTCGCTCCCCTTCACTTCTGCCACCAGATTGGGGCGCGCAGCGTCTCGGGCGACAAGCTGGCATGGAATCCCTTCGACGCTCAAGATGTGCGCCAGATACTCAATCAGCGCACGTTCATTTCCCGGCGGATTCGAGGTGTCAAAACGCAGAAGTTGGACAAACCAGATTCGAGCTTTTGCCGCCAATTCATCTATCAAAGCACTCACGCCGCGACCTCCCCTTTCAGCATACACCACCAACCACGCATCGCAATTGAATCAACCTCACCCGCAGTGAAATCCTGACGCGGGGGGAGCAACTTCTCCATACTCAGGATGCTCACGCTGCGCACTTGAGCCGCAGCTTCAAGACGCGACTTGAGCAGCGCAGCGCTCATACCACGCTGATTTGTCGTCAACACAATCGTCGCCGATGACGCCGTCACCTGCAAGCAGCGATCGAGAAGCAAACTGGCATCCCTCTCAAAAGAGAACTTCCCCTGCGCCGACGTGCCGAACGCCGGTGGATCAACAATGATCGTGTCATAACAGGCTGAGCCGCGTTGTACACGGCGCGCCTCTTTTTCGAGGAAGGTAACCGCATCTTCAGGAATAAAACGCATCTCTCCACGTCCAGGTGCTTGATTGAGAGCTAAATTATCTCGCGCCCAGCGCAGCGCCGCCTTACTGACGTCGACCTGCACTACCTCTGCAGCTCCTCCGGCGTAGGCAGCAACACCGAGTGAGCCGCTAAAGCAGAAGAGGTTTAGAACTCGCTTCCCCACGCTGTCGGCATACAAACGCGCCCGCAGCTCGCGCATATCTATAAAAAAGCCAGCATTGACTTGACCCTGTGGTCGAACCAGAAATGTAAGGTCTCCCTCTCGTAGGCTGCTTTCGGCACGTGCAGCACCCGCCACGAGAACAGCACCGCAGCGGGCAGTTTCCCGCGCTTCGCGCTGATGTGTCCAAAGATAGGCCGCCTCGACTCCAGCTAGCTGCAGGATCTCTCTCGTCCAGAACGATGGAGCCGTAAGAGCTGAGCTAACATCTCCTGCTGCCTGTATAAGGTGCACGACGAGGACCTCGGCAAACTTATCGATGGTTACACCCGCCAGCCCATCCCCGGGGCCGTCGAACAGACGCAGCGCCTGCGCCTGCTTCATCAGCGGAAGACGAATCGCGATAGCCTGGGTAATTTTTTCGAGGATCTGCGCGTTGGTCGTCATAGGGCTATTGTAAACATACCTCGTCAGCACTTTTCGCGGGCGTGTCCGAGAAAGACGACGCTGACCTCATGACGTCAGCGTCATCGGTCCACAAAAATTGTTGTTTTTAAGCTGTTTATTCCCATATGGGGGGATAACCGTTCACGGGGCCTAACTAATTGAAACTATGGAATCTAGTCCAGCTCTCGAAACCCTTTCGCCAGTGCTTGCGTGGCAAGGTCTGCACCGAGACCAAAAGCCTGCACCAGGGAATCAGCTCCTAGCCGACACTCTCCGGCGAGCTCAATGCATCGCCCGCCATCGAGCGCGAGGCAACGAGTCTGCAAGGCAAGTTTCTCCCCCTGCACCGTGGCAAGAGCTCCGATGGGCGTACTACACCCAGCCGAAAGAGTTTTTAGGAATGCTCGCTCTGCCACAGTTTCAAGGCGCGTCGTCGACGAATTAAGCCGTGAGAGAATCTCGCGGACATCAGCTCGGTGCGCCGCGCACTGCACCGCCAATGCCCCCTGTCCTGGTGCGGGTAAGATCTCAGCTGGAGTAAAAAACTGCGCGGCTTCTGATAAAAGTCCGATGCGCGTCAGCCCAGCCTCGGCGAGCACCGTCGCCGCATACTCGCCTAAGTGTACCTTGCGTATGCGAGTATCTACGTTGCCGCGGATATCCTTAAATTGCAGGTCAGGCCGCAGCCGCCGGAGCTGGGTTTCGCGGCGTGGGCTTGAGGTGCCGATAACACTACCGGGAGCAAGATCCGCCAGCTGAAGATTGTCCTTACTGACGAGCACATCACGCGACGCGACTCGCTGCATAATTGCCCCCAACTCGAAGCGGGGGTCCTCTTCCGTGGGAAGATCCTTGAGCGAATGCACCGCGATGTCGATGCTTTCTGCAAGCAGCTCCTCTTCAAGCTCGGCGGTAAAGAGCCCCTTGCCACCAAGACTGGGCAGAGAGACATTCAAGGTCGTGTCTCCCCTCGTAAGGATCTCTTTGACCTCGACATCCAACCCGGGGAATGCTTGCAACAACGCTGCGCGCACAAAATATGTCTGCTGCAGCGCCAATCTGCTTCTGCGGGTGCCAATAATAAGCTTATTTATCATACCACCAGACCATCACTCTTTTATGAATACCACCCTCAATGGGAACTTCGTCGGGTATTTTCTGGTCAAGTCTGCATCAAAACCCTTTTACAATCAACATATTGGATACACAAAGGGTAACTGCTCAACAAGTGTGGGTAGGAGAAACGTGAACGTGCTCGTGGTCGTGAACGTGGTCGATGTAACTAGCCGATTCGGCACACTCTTCGACTGCGACCACGAGTACAAATGATTAAGTTACCCGGACTCATTGAGCAGCGAAAAACACCGCACACAAACACTAGACATATGCATCTTAACGCTATTAGGCATAGGTGTAAGTTTTTAATGAATCTGTCCCTACCGAATCAGCGATCCCTCCTTGCCACTAAAAAAGGTGATCACCTTTCGCGCGAGTGCGTCTTTATACTGACTGAGCTTGCCCTTGCCGCAGGCCCGTTCGGATCGGCTTTTGCCTTTAGTAACGGCATCCACCTCGTAGCTCAACCGGCTGCAGACGGAAAGAAAACCGTCGTCGATCTGACCGGACCAGAGGGAAAGTTTCGGGGCTTCGTCATTGACAGCTTAGGCGAAGTCGACGTTTACCTCGACAACGGGCTGCAGGTAAACCTAGAGCAACTTATTAAACAAATCCCTCCCCCGAAGATTAGCACACCTCGTGCGAGACAAAGCACTGCCCAAGCTCTTCAGGGTGCATCACTTCCGTCGATCCCCATCGAATGGGGCGCGGAGAAGTTGCGTATTGTCGAGGTAAAACAGAAGTAACGAGTTACTAATTCTTTTCCTTCACCGCCTCAATATCAATCGAGATAGTGACTTCAGAGCCGACCATAATTCCACCGGCTTCAGTTAATTTATCCCAGGTTAAGCCATAGTCTTTGCGATTGAGCGATGCACTGGCAGAGAACCCTGCACGTTCATTTCCATAGGGGTCCTTGGCTTCTCCATTAAATTGAGCATCGAGCAGCACCTCTTTGGTCACCCCATGCAGGGTGAGATCTCCAATCACCTGGAACTTCCCCACACCAAGCACCTTCACCTTCTTTGAAGTAAACGTCATTTTGGGGAACTTCTCTAGGCAGAAGAAATCACAACTCTTCAAGTGACCATCACGCTTTTCTTGATTGGTGTTAATCGACGACACATCGAGAGTCACGGCAGTTTTCGAAGCCTCAATATTTTGGGGGTCGAAGGTGAGACTCCCCTCGATAGCTTCGAAGCGCCCAGTTACCGAACTAATCCCAAGGTGGCGCACCTTAAAGAGCACCTGCGTATGGGCAGGGTCAATCTTGTAGCTCGCAGCCCAAAGGGGGGCAGCAAACAGAAATAAGGGCAGAGCTAAAGTAAGTATCTTTTTCATAATTCATCTCTCCAGGCTAATCACATTACGGGATAGGCGGCTTCATATCGGCGGCGCCAATCTTGAGCATCTTGTTGTAATACAAAAAAGGCAAAAGGAACAACTTCAGCAGCGCTCTTGGGGTCGAGCGCCACACTCAGAGGCCAACAAGAACAGGACATCTGCGAAGCCTAGCCTTTCTTGCTAACGGAGCAGGTCGAAATACCCAACAGCGTATACGCCGGGCACCAACTCATCATCGCCGTCGCAACGGGGAGGACTCCAATCACCCCCCACGAGCTTTTGCTAAAAGCCCCAAGTAGAACCACGATAATGCCTGCTATCATGCGAAGCTTTCTATCTGAGGGACCAACATTCATCTGCATCTCAAATCTCCTCAACGAACGACCGCGTTAACATCACAACTCGTACAACCTCGGCGTAAGACAAGATCCTAGCCAACCACATTTGAAATTTGGGAAATCCCAATAGCTTCTGATGGATGCTAGCATTAAATACATTTTGGACAAACCTTCCTACTTCGCCTTGCCACGCGGCAAGTGCTACGTAGGACATGCCGGAGGTAGAAACTTCTTGCCCACTTATTTGTTCGACTGCTTTTGTGCAACAAATGGGCAAGAAGTTTCTAATATTAAGATAATTATTAGAAAGGAGGTGTTTTTAAAGGAAACAAATTCACCATTTCTCCGAATACTAAGGGATGGAAACACCACTGAGAGATCTGCCTTTAGCCGAGCGCCCCCGCGAACGACTCGCAGCACGCGGACCTGCCTGCCTCTCCGATGAAGAGCTATTGATGATCCTACTCGGCAGCGGCACACGTGGGCACTCCGTTCAGCAGATGGCGGCTGAGCTTCTCCCCCTCCTTGATACTCATCACGAGGGCATAAACTGTACTGAGCTGTGCACGCTTGCCGGTATGGGCGCGGCCAAAGCAGCGATAATTCTTGCCGCACTAGAGTTTGCGCGACGACGCATTCGCCCTGAGGGGGTAAAGATTCGCCGCGCTGACGACATTTTGCCTCTCGTACAGCACCTAGTCGATCGTACGCAGGAACACTTCGTCTGTATCTCTCTTAATGGGGCACATGAAGTGATCAAGGTACGTATTATTACGATTGGACTGGCCAACTCCGCCCAGGTACACCCACGTGAGGTCTTCTGCGGAGCGATGCGCGACCGCGCCTGCGCGGTAATTGCAGCTCACAACCACCCTTCGGGAGATCTAACACCAAGCAATGAGGATCTGCTGGTAACCAAGCAGCTCTGTGAAGCCGGACGAGTACTCGGCATCCCCCTGCTCGATCACCTCGTTTTCAGTAAGCGCGGCATGCGCAGCTGTATGGGGAACCTCTCGTAGGGGGGAGTCGGCTACTTTCCGACACTCTGTTGAACCGACCCGCGCATTCGCGCGGAAGAGAGAGTGGAACATCCTGTAATCTGCTGTCTGAGATCTGCAGTCAGCTGTCTGCATCAGATTCAGCTGCAGCATCAGATGCAGTCAGCGGGAAGCTGCCTGCAGATCTCTCCCGTCACGGCTCTCGCCGAGCCGTGGTCTGGAGGTTGGTGAAACACCTTACAGCGAGAGACGGAGAAAGCTGATTACAGATCAACGCTCGTCGGTCTGAGGCGCAGCCTCGCTAGATAATAGAGTGAAAAAAACTGGCAATCACCCCCCTACTCCCCCACGTACCGCTTCCGAGGAAGTCGCGCCCCAAGCATGACCTCCTCGTCCTGATCCTCTTCGTCGGACTCGACTTCGGTTAAAGTAGCACCCGCATCAAGATGGTTGCCCCCACCTAAGGTCACGTTAGAATCAGAGTTTTGAAGCGCTCTAGTCTGCCCCGACATGGTTCCTACAGCAACAGGGATCGTCGTTGAGGGCGCTCCCAACTCTCCGAGAGCCTGCAGAATATCTTTGGCAGTGTTTGAATCCTCGAGCGCAATTTCTGCGCCTGACGGCATAGGCGTTGGCGCGCCAAGCGTTGTTGTCGGAAATATGTCCGAAAACGTCGTCGAGGTACGTGTCGGCATCTCTTGGGAAAGAGATGCTCGTGGAAAAACCTCTTGCTTCTTACTATCGAGGATCTGTGCTTGGCTGCGATTAGCTGAGCTCCCCGAATCTTTTGGGGCTACTGGTCTTGGTGGTCGTAAAAGAACCAAGAAAATGGCCGCCACAACAATCAAACAGATTGCACATAGTATAACTCTTCTCACCCGCATAGGAGAGAGTATCACCACGCTTGGGCGGAAGAATCAACCTAGCGACTAAACCACTACCCATTTTTAAAGTTTTTCGTAGATCAGATCGAGTAATAACACGCTTCCGGATGGTGTACGATAATTGCTGAGGTCGACTGTTCCGGGGCCAATTGATATTCACTGCTAAGCGTTACGCCGATCTTCTCCGGCTCAAGCAGCTCAAAGATATAGCGCTGGTCTTCCAGATTGGGGCAAGCGGGGTAGCCAAAGCTGTAGCGCGCCCCGTGGTAGGATTGACGAAACAGGTCTTCAACTAAGAAACCGTCCTGAGCCGAGATACCTAATTCATGGCGGATACGCTTATGCCAGAACTCGGCTAGTGCCTCGGCGGTCTCCACCGAAAGTCCATAGAAGTGGAGGTAATCACTGTAGTGGTCAGCCTTGAACAGCTCCTGGCTCTTCTCCGACGCAATCGCGCCGACGGTGACAATATGGAAAGCAACGACGTCCAGGCGCCCGCTGCTTTGCGGAAGAAAATAATCGGCGATGCAGCGGCGTTTGTCGGCTACCTGACGCGGAAACGGAATGCGGAAGCGTTCAGTCTTAAAATCCTCGTGAGAATAGATGATCAGATCGTTGCGATCGCTGCAACAGGGAAAGTAGCCGTAGGCCACCTTCGGCTCAAGCCAGCCGCGTTCGATCACACGCTGGCACCAGGTCTGAAAGAGCGGGTCAACGACTTCGTGAACGAACTTGCGATAATCGGCGGTGGAGAGATTACCTCGGCGATACATCCACTGATTGGCGTAGAGCGCTTTCTTATTTATGTACTGAAAGATATCGCTCAACGGGAGTTCGCTCGTATCGAGGCGACGCGCTCCCCAAAAGGGAGGCGTTGGCACACTTTCCAAAACCGCCGTCGGCGAAGGCACAAACTCCTTTGACTTCTCGAAGGTCCGCGCCTCACGCTCGGCGCGAATCTCGGCGCGACGGACGCGTTCGCCTTCGACCTGGACGGTGAGCTTTTTCTCCTTGGCCTGCCCGGTCAGCTCCTCCATGATCTGCAAACCACTAAAAGCATCGCTCCCGTAAAAAACTCGTCCACTGCTATAGGCCTGCGCCAGGTCAACCTCGACATATGCGCGGTTAAGCGCCGCCCCGCCGCAGACAACCGGCACCGTTAGGCCCTGGCGCGACATGCTCTCCAGATTTTCCTTCATCACATAGGTCGACTTCACAAGCAGTCCCGACATGCCGATCACATCGGGCCTATGTTCAGTAGCTGCCGTCAGAATGTTTTCAAGCGGCTGCTTAATACCCAGATTGACCACCTTATAACCGTTATTCGAGAGGATGATATCGACCAGGTTTTTACCGATATCGTGCACGTCACCTTTGACCGTGGCGATGACCATGCAACCCTTCTTTGGCCCCGCACTTTTGGCCATGTGCGGTTCAAGAAATGCCACCGCCTTCTTCATCGTCTCAGCCGATTGCAAAACGAAGGGCAGCTGCATCTCGCCGGAACCAAACAGTACGCCGACGACACGCATGCCGTCGAGGAGGATCGTGTTGACGATCTCAAGCGCCGAATATTTCTCGAGTGCACGGGTAAGAACATTCTCAATCCCCGCCTTGGCGCCCTCGATAATGCGGCGCTTGAGCACCTCTTCGACGGGGCCGTTATCGGCGTCGACCCCGGCGCTCGTCTGGGCTTTGGCACCCTGCAGCTCTTCGATAAAACGAAAGAGCGGATCGTAGTCAGGGCGGCGGCGATCGTAGATCAGGTCAAGACTGATGCCGAGGATAGCTTCGGGGATCTTGTGCGTCGGCAGGATCTTTTTCGAATTGACAATACAGGCATCGAGGCCATGCTTGATGGCTTCGGCAAGGTACACCGAATTAAGAATCTGTCGCGGATAGGGCTTGAGACCGAAGGAGACGTTGGAGAGACCGAGAATGGTGCGCGCATGCGGGATCTTCTCCTTAATCAAGCGAATACCGTTAAGCGTCTCCACCCCCGCGCCGCGACTATCCTCATCACCCGAGGCGATGGTAAAGGTCAGCGGATCGAAGATCAGAGCGTCGGGCGAAAGCCCGTGGCGATTAACGGCCAGGTCAAAGATGCGTTGCGCCACGGCAAGCTTGCGCGCCGCAGTCTTGGCCATCCCCTCTTCGTCAATGGTCAGGGCGATAAGAGCGGCCCCGAAGCGGACAGCCAGTTCACAGATACGATCGAATTTGCCTTCACCATCTTCAAGATTAATAGAGTTGATAATCGGCCGGCCGCCGATGAGCTTGAGTGCATCTTCAAGCACATCGAGCTGGGTTGAATCGATCATCAGCGGCGCGGTGACCTGGGTATTAAAACGGAAGACCACCTCCTTCATATCGCGAGATTCGTTGCGTCCCACAAACGCCGTGCACAGGTCAAGAACATGCGCCCCCTCAGCCACCTCGGCCCGCCCCATCTCAACGATCCCCTCCCAGTCCTCCTTGAGCAGCATCTCTCGGAATTTGGCTGAACCATTGGCATTGCAACGCTCGCCGACAATCAGAGGAGAGGTCCCCTCTTGATCAAGCTGGACGGCGCTGTACGTTGAGGCTACGTGCGGTGCAAGCTCAAATTTGCGCTCTATCGGCGAAAGGGAACCGACACGTTCAAAAAGAGCGCGGATATGCTCCGGGGTCGTACCACAGCAACCGCCGACCATAGTCGCGCCATAGTCCTTGACGAAAATCTCGTGGAAGTCAGCAAGCGCCTCTGGAGTAAGATCGTAGACGGCGTGTCCGCCCTCGTTTCGGGGCAGCCCGGCATTCGGCAGCACGGCGATGGGACGTGAGCTCGTCTTGCCAAGAAAGCGCACGTTCTCCTGCATCATGTCAGGACCGGTGGCGCAGTTGAAACCGACAAAGTCAACCGGCAGCGTTTCAAGAACGACGAGAGCCGCGATCATCTCCGTACCGACGAGCATCGTGCCGCTGGTTTCTATGGTCAAGGTGACACAGATCGGCAGCTTTTTTGCGGCTTTTTTCATAGCCGCAATCGCCGCCGCCACAGCGCACTTTATCTGCAAAACGTCTTGGCAGGTCTCAATCTGGAGGAGATCGCACCCACCATCTATTAATCCTGCCGCCTGTGAATAGTAGGACTTATACATCGCGTCCCAGGTCGTATGCCCCAGCGTAACAAGCTTGGTCCCCGGACCAATAGAACCAGAGACGAAACGCGGCCACGAGTTTGAGGTGTAGCTATCGGCGACCTCTCGCGCCAGCGCCGCCGATTGCTTAGAGATCTCGTAAGCCCTCTCGGCGATGCCGTACTCTGCCAGAACTATCTCACACGAGCCGAAGCTATTGGTCTCTATCAGGTCAGCTCCGACATCGAGATAGGCGGCGTGAATCTCTTTGATGATTTCGGGCCGGGTGACGCACAGATATTCGTTACACCCCTCGAGCCCAGCAAAATCATCGACACTCAAGCTGCGCAGCTGTATCATGGTGCCCATAGCACCATCGGCGATGATTACCTTCTCTCGAGCACGGGATAGAAAATCTGGCATAATGAATAACAGTATCAACTGAATTGTGAAGTTCGACTAGCAACCTTTTTGAACGGCTAGCTGGCTGGATATATTACACAATCACTCATCGAGCGAGGCAAGTTGCAACCAGCTTACGGCTAACAGAGGACAGAAACTGAAAACAGCAACTACCAACTGACACAGTCGCAGCTAATTACTGAGAGAAACAGCACGCGTGCCAATTCTCGGCAAACTTTTTGTGTTATCTCGTAGACCATTCGGCCAAATATACCATTCGCGAAAGCGCTTTGCGCTCAGATAGTTTTACGACCGTCTCTAAGTATCGTTGCTGCTCGTGAAATTTTTCCGGCCCTTCAATTTTAATCAATTCCTCAGCATGGGCCGAACGGGCTCGAATCCTGCCAGATGCATTATGCAGGAGTCCATCGGTTCGATCCGTAATTGAAAGAATTTTAAAGCTACAAGATTCTAGAATCTTCTCATTAAAACCCGGCGGCACGAACTGCGTAAAGCCGTTGACACTTCTGAGAGCGAATTCCTCATTGGAGATTGCTCCCGTAACTACTCCAGCATCCGTCAGAAGGATTTTTCCAGATGGTTTTAGTAAGGAAGAAAATCTTTTTAATATCGTAGCACGATCTTGTAGATGTAAGATCACGTCGAATGAAACAACGGCATCAAAACCCGCCCTTACGGGGAGTGCCGAATTTCCATCTGCCTGGTGTAGTTCGATGAGCGATGATACCTCCATTCTCTTTGCGCGCGCTGCGCCAACGGCGAGAGCCTGAGCGCTCAAATCAACCCCAACGAGTTGGCAACCGACATTTTTTGCTATGAACGTCAGCGGTCCGCAAGGCCCGCAGCCAAAATCAAGCACTCGGCTCTGCTCGGTAAGCTTCAGACTTTGCAGATGCTCACGCAGTTCCGCCGCCGTAACCCACGAATATTGACCAATATCTTCTCCGTAAGATTCGCGGCGAATCGCTTGCATTAGAGGAGAATCGAATAGTTCGTAAGTGCTATTGTAACCCAGTGCAAGGTTAGGTGATTCGGCCATATTTTCCAGGGAGTAAAGACAATTTCGAACGGACCGAAGCGTACTACGCTTTTACGATCTAGTTCAAGCCGAAAATACGCTGGCACGAGGTAGATTTTCTTGCGGTTCCTGGGAAACTTTTCACCCTAATCCCCGATAAGCCATCGTGCTTTAAAAGCTACCTTGTACCAGATGCTGTTCCGCCGCTCTACGCAACTTTCTCTCAAATTCCACGATAATAATAAGTCCGGCAGCTTTTTGATTGCACAATTAATGTATATACGTTAATATGTTTACATGGGATCTCACTAAAGCACTCTTGAACTACGACAAGCATGGCGTTTCATTTGAAGAGGCGGTCACGATATTTTCTGACGTAAATGGGTTAGACTGGAGTGACCGTGCTCATTCAATTGTAGAGGTGAGAAGAAAGCGTTTGGCACGTTCGGAGAGCGGCAGGATCCTGCTTGTAGTCTATACCGAGAGGAAACTCGCAAGTGGCAAAGAGACAACACGAATCATCAGCGCCAGACAAGCATCGCGCAAAGAGCGCCAGGCCTATGCACGATAGCAAGATTGATTTCAGCGATATACCCGAATCTACAGAGTTCGAGCTCAGCACAGCTCGGCGCGTGGGCCGCCCAGCATCAGGCCACGCCAAGCAGCTAATTGCCATACGCATCGCCCCAAAATTGCTTGCCGAACTGAGGAAATTAGCCGCGAAGGCTCACAAACCGTACCAAACAATGATCCACGAGCTTTTGGAAGAGGTAGTAAGAAAAAAGGCGGCTTAGAAAATCTATACCATCCGCAAAAAGTCTTGGCGGGGGTAACTCGCGATCCCCCTTCGCCCGGCCGTGCGGCCGGAGCTACGGCGGACATGCGCGGCAAATGCTACGTAGGACAAGACGGGGGATATAGCAGACCCATTTAGAGTCGCTTCCCCCTTCGCTCGACCTTCCGCCGTCGCTCGGCCTCGCGGCCGAAGCTATGGCGAGACGGGCTGCGGTCGATGCTACTGGGGACAATCCGCGACAAGACTTTTTGCGTCTGCTATAGGCCACCTTCCTGAATTATGCTTACCTTCCCCCCGCCTCTTCAGTGATTGCGCGCAGGTAAATGAAACACTTCAGGATTTTACAAGATTATGCTATGCTGCAATCCATGTTAGAGCGAACCTCTGATAAATCTTGGGAGCAAGTAAGACAAGCACACCCACATCAGTGGGTGGTGATTGAAGCCCTACGATCTCATTCCAATGCGAGTAAACGCATTGTAGATGCCATTGAGGTGATAGACACTTTCGACGACAGCGAAAAGGCGCTGCGGGAGTACTTAAGACTTCATAAGCAGGACCGGAGTAAAGAACTCTACGTCGCTCACACCGACAAAGAGGCGCTTGATATTACGGAACAGAAATGGCTCGGAATACGTCCTGCATAGTTCCACTGCAAATAATATCATCTTTGCCATTCGTCTCGGCGGTGAATCTCTCTGTGAGAGATAGGACTATTACTTTAAGGAAGCTCTGAAATATTCGTGGTACGGACCGCTAACGCGGCCGCACACGAATATTTCAGAGCTTCCCTAGAGCGGGCGGGGCCTTGTCTTTGGATTCCGTTCGACTTCCTTCATGATCTTTCCAAATCAGAACGTACCCCGAGCCACACTTAGTGCAAACGCACGGTGTTACCGTCTCAATGGCACCACCATCCTCGTTGCGAACTGAGTCATATTCCGGCCCTGTTGTCTTGGCAAATACCATTAAGTAATTGCAGATCGGGCACCGCTTCGGGCGGTAATTGAGAATCACGGCATATAGAAAAAACGCTACTGCGAAGCCAATTATGGTGATTAAAATAGTTGTCATGCAGAGCTCTATAATGTTTTGCGAGTGCCGTCGCCGACACAAGCACCCAGTTACGAATTACATTTTTCGCTCGCGGGGTCGGCGTCGGCGTCGGCAACCCGCTTTTGTTCTCCCGCTGCGTCAACTTTACCAGCAACTAATCCCCTCAGGCGAAGCACTTCTGCTGACAACTCGCAAATCACACAATAAATTGAAGCGAAGATGCCCGCACCGAAAAAACAGCCGAGTAATAAAAACGTTGGTCGATCACTAGGCTCAATCTTAACGATAACAAACGGCAAAATTAGACCGAAACCGATCACTATGGCGGTATAGTACAAGCTTTTTTGGCGCGATTTTTTGGCAAACCATTCAATCATTGCATTCCTCTACTCAAGCGGGAGAACAAGATCATAATCAAGTCCCTCCTCATCCTACTCTCTTCTCATAGCTAGTCTACATCTCTTAAACTCTCGTAATTTCAAAGCATTAAATATGCCGACCTGGTTATGTATTCTTCTAAGATCAACGGACTCAAAGGCGACACGGTGATCCCACCCTATTATGCAATCCACAGTGGCTAGAACAGCAAGGTTATTGGCCAATGGCGGAAACTATTTCCCGGACTACGCGAATATAGAGGTAGTGCAAGATCTGTACTTGGCTCGGCTTGCCTGTGAGGTGTTTGCGTGAAAGATTCTCGCACCGAAGGTGGGCTAGGAGCGCGCGCAAGCGCGCTCCTACGTCAACCCAGTCCCGCGCTCCAATAGGAGCTCCCGAAGACTATCTGCTTCTTCGCTACTGATGAGGCGCGGGTCTGCGCCGCTGCTAAAAAGCCGATAGGCCCGACTTACTTCGCGTACGATGTCGTTGCGCTTGGGTGGTTTTACAAGAAAACCGCTCGCTCCAGCCTTAAGACAGTCGATCAGGCAGTCGACGGTGCCATAAGCTGTCAGCACCACCACCGGCAGATGCTGCAGCTTTTTGTCGGCGCGGAGCTCACGCAGCATCTCTTCACCGGTCATACGCGGCATACGAATGTCGGTCAGAACACAGGAGAAATGCTGCGGATCTTTACCCAACAGATCAAGTGCCTCGCGCGCCGACCTTACCCCTTCCACCGAGGGGAAGCCGAGGCTTTCCACATAGGCGCAGATAATGTCACGCGGCGAATCAAGGTCTTCCACTACAAGAATGCGAAAATTCTCACTCTTAATGCTGCCAGAGGGTTTTACATTCAGCAAAATGCGCTCGATCTGAAGGAGCGCAGCTGGTCCAGCAGCTACATCGGCGCCAAAAAGCCGAGCCCGCCGATTCACCACGCCGGCCCCCGCAGCAAAATCATAGACGACAAGCGGTGCAAGTGGGTTAGCGCGCCACAAGAGGTCCGCCAGCGGCTGTTGACTTTCGATAGAGGCGCCACTGGGAACGCAGACTGCATCGAAGGACTTGAGCTTAATCCATTCGATAGCCAAGGGCATCTCAAAAATACACTTCACCCGAAAGCCGAGGCGCTTAGCCAGCTCTTCAATCTCAAAAGCACTTTTACTGTCTCCGCCAAGGAGTAGTAGATCTGGCATATCTTCCTAGCGAGGCACGCCTCGGGGACTTACAGGCATCTTCCCGTGCAGGTGCACGGGAGAACGCTCGTTGGTCTGAGGCAAAGCCTCCCTTACAGAATATATCGACCAACCAGAGACTTTCCTGGATCTATGTCACCGGACTTGGAAGATGTTCAATCTGATCTTCCAAACTAGCCATAAGTATCTGTATCTGTTCTGTTTTGCCAACAAGTCCAGGGGGGCCCTGCTTGACCAGGCACTCCAATTCCCCGGCTACCTCGGATAAGCGGGTTAACCCGAAGAACCCAGCCCCACCTTTAAAACGATGGAAAACAACGCGAAGCTCGGCCAGCTCTGCATCGCCGAGGTGTGGGAGGCGAGCGAGGATCTCCTTACTTCGACCAAGCTGCCCAGCAGACTCGGATCGGAAGATGGCATAGGCTTTGGTTGTGATGGGATCCACTGGTTTTCCTTGTAATTGCCCAAAGGGTTCGGGTAAATGGGTTTCCCGTGCACCTGCACCTGCACGCAAACGTACCCGCCTTCATTCGGGCACGGGAACGTTTACGTGACGTGCAGGTGCACGGGTTTTATCCAGAGTTAAGGAGCAAGGCCCCCTCCGCTAACACCCCGAATAGATATACCCTATTCTACTGCACCCCAGGGTGGAAGGCCCCCACTTTCCTTATTAGTGAATATGAATTACTAATGTATAAGGGCGTCTAAGATAAGGCTCTGAATTTTCTCCTCTTTTGTTTGGAAGGTACTATGAAGAAAGCTATTCCAGTAATTGCAGTGCTGATAATTGCAGCGGTTGTATTCTACTTTATCAATTCAAGCACATCACTTACCGGCCCTACGGCAACACAGCCAAAGACTGCCAAGGTTCAAACGTCAACACCATCGTCACCCGGAGGTGAAAACAGTGTCGTTGTTCAACCTGGTACAGCAGATACCAAGGCCGCCAAAGTTGATGGTGAGTCAGATACCGAAGAGAGCGAGGCCCAGGAGAAGAGCGCCCTTGAATCCTATAAAACAGCCGATGATGCCTTTAAGGCGATTCGCGCTGGCGCCGTTGATTTTGATGATCGCATCTTAGAGCAGTTTACAGAGCTGGGCGAGGACTGCTCATGGTGTGATCAAGTTTACACCCAAGTGAAAGAGATGATGCTGACTCCAGAAACACCAGCGGAGCAGAGAAGCTACTATGCCGAACTTTTAGCCGTCAGCGGACGCGTTTCGAATGTCACAGCACTGGTTGACGCGATCAAGGCAGCCCCGAATCAGGAAACAGCCGATTCGCTGAGCGAAGCCCTTGAGCTTACCGTTGGCAAAAATGATGTAACCCAGTACCTCGGCGACCAATTAAGCACATCCGGTGACAGCCTTAAGGAGTCTTTGGTTGCTGCTCTAACGAACCAGGGAACACGCCTCGCTGCCGACATCCTCTATAAAGCCACGGTCGAGAAGGGCGACCCCGATGGCTTTTACGCACTCGGCATCGGTCTTGGCGAACTCGTGCCCGATGAGTCGAGCATGCCGTACTTGCAAGAGCTGGCGCTTAAACGCGATCAGTACTCGCACCTAGCGATTAAGTCGATGCTTAACGGCGGTATCGATGGTCTTAAACTGGTGATGAACACCATCACCAACTCCCCCAATCCTGAGTTTGACCAAAAGATGCTCAAGGACGCCATCGACCATGTCCCCTACGATGACGATACCCGCGACTACCTCAACAAGATTATCGACACCAGTAAGGATCCCCTGGCCGTTAAATTTGCCAAAGATATCGTCGAGAGCATGAAAAGCACTGATACCAATGACTCAACGGACAGCACCGAGGAAGAGGCTCCGATGAGCACACAGCCTCCGACTGCGTCTGCTCAGACCGGGGCACCGGCTCAACCGAAGAAATAGGGGCTGCGGAAATTTCGACTACTGGCCAATAGGGCCGCTGTCGACTCGTCGAGGGGTTAGGCACTAAATGGAGCAGATCCGATCTGCGAGCAAGATTTGGGTCGCTGGGCACCGCGGCCTCGTCGGATCGGCGATTCTGCGCGCCCTGGCTCGTCAGGGATTTAACAACGTCGTCTATCGCTCTCACCAGGAGCTCGACCTAATCAATCAAAGCGCCGTCGAGAGTTTTTACCGTACGGAATCACCGCAGTTCGTCTTTGTCGCCGCCGCCAAGGTAGGCGGCATCCTCTTCAATCAGAACTATCAAGCCGATTTTCTATATGAGAATCTGGCCATTGCTTCGAATATAATACACGGCGCAGCCGAGTTCGGCGTGGCTAAGCTGCTCTACCTCGGAAGTTCGTGCATCTACCCCAAGCTCGCCCCACAACCGATCAAAGAGGAGAGCTTGCTCAGCGGCGCACTAGAACCGACCAACGAAGGCTACGCACTAGCCAAGATCGCTGGACTAAAACTCTGCGAAAAATACCACCTGCAATACGAAAAGCGCTTTATTTCGGCCATGCCAACGAATCTCTATGGCCCGCATGACAACTTTCACCCTCACCACTCCCACGTCATCCCCGGTATGATGCGACGCTTTCATGAAGCCAAGCTGCGTGCCGACCGCGAGGTCGTTATTTGGGGAAGCGGAACGCCACGCCGCGAGTTTCTCTTTGTCGACGATCTCGCTGATGCTCTCGTCCTTCTGATGCAAGGCTACGAAGAGGTTATGCACATTAATGTGGGTAGCGGTGAGGAGATTACCATCCTCGAGCTCGCACAACTGATGAAAGAGACCGTTGGATTTGGCGGCACGATCTCCTGCGACAGCACCAAGCCAGACGGGACACCGCGAAAGGTGATGGATGTCTCGCGCATCAATGCGCTCGGCTGGAAGGCTAAAACTCCCCTTCGAGAGGGCCTGCGCATTGCTTACCAGTGGGCGCTGGAGAATAAAGTGTTTGAGTAACATAACTTCTCTCCCTGTACAGATAGGAGGAGTGCGGTGGGCTGCGGCTGGGAGCTGCAGCTGCATTAGGTGCAGTCAGCAGAATGCTGATGGCAGATCTCTGAAAACGGCTAGCAGCCAGGCGGCACGAGGCACTTTCCGCCAGAATGCGCGGGTACAGCTTAACAAGGGAGTTACCCCCGATTGAACTCTTCCCCCTTTTCCGCTAGCCTCCCCTCGTGACTACGACATCAACCAAACCAACCATCCTCCTGACCGGCGGCGCCGGCTACATCGGCAGCTGCACAGCTCTTTGTCTACGCGATGCAGGGTATGCAGTAGTCATCTTGGATAACCTATCAAGGGGCCATAAAGAAACCATCGAGGCACTCAATCTGCCGTTTATCGAGGGATCGGTTGGTGACACCGCCCTCGTTCAATCACTCTGCAAAAAATACCAGCCGCAAGCGGTCGTCCACTTTGCGGCGTTAGCCTACGTCGGCGAATCGGTGCACGATCCCGAAAAGTACTTTCTCAACAACACCCGTGACACGCTCAATTTTCTTTCGGCACTACGCGCCGGAGGCGTCTCGCGCTTCGTTTTCTCATCGACCTGCGCCACGTATGGTATCGTCCCCTCGCCCATAGCCGAGACCAGCTCACAAACACCGGTTAACCCCTATGGCCGCACAAAGTTGGCGGTCGAATTCGCCATCAAAGACTACGGCGCGGCCTACAATTTCCCGCACGTAATTTTTCGCTACTTTAATGTCGCCGGATGCCACCATTCCCAGCTTGTTGGTGAGCGTCACGACCCAGAAACGCACCTTATTCCGCGAGCGATCCTGGCCACGCAGGGAGAGCCGCCTCTCGATCTCTTCGGCACGGACTATCCCACCCCCGACGGCACATGCATCCGCGACTACATCCATGTCGAGGACGTCGCCGCTGCCCATGTGCAGGCCGTCGCCTACCTCCTCGGCGGCGGCCCCTCACAGATCCTCAATATAGGCACCGGCCAAGGCCACTCCGTACGAGAGGTTATCGGTATGGTAGAGAAGATCTCGGGCAAACAGGTCCCCGTAATCGTGGCCCCACGCCGCGCCGGCGACCCGCCAGAGCTTATTGCCGCGCCTGGCAAAATACAGCAATGCCTCGGCTGGACCCCAAAATGCTCCAGCCTTGAGAACATCGTCTCTTCGGCCCATAGCTGGTACTTACGACAGGCAAATCGTGCCGGGAAGCACTAACGATGTCGACAGCAGCTTCTACTTTGGTAATACCTGAGAACCTCGACTCCCCAGAAACCACTGAGGCGCATAATCGCCTCATTCGGAGCAAGCCATTCCTGCGTAAGATCTATGAGGACTATTACCGTTTTTTAGCCACACGCCTAAACACAGCCGCAGCGGGACCATGCATAGAGATTGGCAGCGGTGGCGGATTTATTCGCGACCTAATCCCAGACGTTATCTGCTCCGACCTCGTACGGGTGTCCTCCGTCCAGATGACCTTTTCAGCGCTTGAGCTCCCCTTTCAGACACAGTCCCTTGGGGCGATCTGCATGATCAACGTCCTTCACCACCTTGCACGACCGCGCTCATTTTTCGCCGAAGCTTCGCGCTGCCTGATGCCCGGAGGAAAGGTGCTGATGATTGAACCGGCGCACACCCAATTCTCTCGCTTTATATTCCAGAACTTTCACCACGAGCCCTTCGTGCCCGAGCAGCAAGCGTGGGAACTCCCCCCCGGCGGGCGGATGACGAGTGCCAATGATGCCCTACCCTGGATAATCTTTTCGCGTGATCGAGATACATTCGAACGTGAGTTTCCAGAGCTTCGTATTGCACAGGTCAACCTGATCCACCCTCTGCGCTACCTGATTAGCGGCGGACTATCCCGCCACTCGCTCCTCCCCGCGCAATTATACCCAGCGGTTGATCTTATCGAACGCCTCATAAGTCCGCTTAATCCGTTGCTGGCGATGTTTATGCAGATTGAGTTGCAAAAAAATCCCCTGCCTACTGCAGCCGCCTCTTCAGATACGTGATCCAACGCTGCGGGGTTTTAATTGGCGAAACACGCAACCGTGTCGGGATAAGCGAAACGACCTTACTTTTAATGACACCGTTACAAGTTGCGGCGAAGTAGAGCGTGATGTCGAACTTTTTGCGCTGCAGGCCACGCATCTTTGAAGCGCTCAACGAGATATGGGCCGCGCCTGCCTTACTCCCAAGCTGGATTACATTCGTATTCGATTTAAAATCCGCCTTAGTATTAGCCGCGAAAAGACTGACCTTCTTGCACGCCCTTCCACCATCGACCGTAAAGCTCACCAAGCGGGAAGCCGTGCCTAAACGCGCCTTCAGCAAAAGCGTGGGAATCGGTGGTTCAATGTCGATGGCGATAGGAGCCGCGTTGCCGAATGCCGGTGAAGACTCTGGACTAGGGTCTCGCCCAGCCCCCTTGGTGACACTCATGGGTCCAGTCGTCGTCTGATTCCCGGCGGTATCCCATGTGCGGACTTCAAGCGTATGTCGACCCAAGGCAAGACTGCGAACATCGAACGTGCTAAAGAAACCTGCATTACTCCCCTCGACATATCGAGAGTATGCAGCGTGTGCCCCCGTGTGAAAGAGCGCGGGACGAATGGTTCCTATGAGGAGATGATCAATCAAAACCTCAACAAGAGCTGTCTGAATATCGTCAAGAGCGAAACCTCGCAGCGTAAGATCATCGTAAATTGTTTGCCCCCCAACCGGTCTCTCTAGGTCCAGTACTGGCGCGCTCAGATCCTGCGCGCGCGTATGACTGATCGTTATTCGCCCGCTCGAAACGCGTTGGGTAGTATCAAGTCCGTCATTTGCCTCGGCGTAGATATAGTAGCTTCCATCCGGAATGTTGCTCGTATCCCAAAGGTAAACCCGCGTCGGTGATGCCAGGGTCAGCCCCGAAACAATCAAGGTTCCAGGAATCGTCGTCGGGGACGTAGTGTAGTAGAGACTAAGTTGGACATCGGAAGCTTGATCGTTGCGATCACTCAGATCATAGGTAATGGCGAAACGAGAATTAGCCTCATCATCAGCAGCGAGGCGAATGTAGTCAAAGTAGAAATCAGTTGCCGGAGTAAATTCGTGGGCATCGATCCTAAAATAGGGAATCATCCCGTGCCATATGGGAGTAAGGTAGCTTCCTGGGGCATGCATAGCCGGCTCGAGCTTGATTGCCGTCATGTCCTGCACATAATCGCTCCACCCCTCAAACAACATCGTATCATCGCCATTGTAGTATGCTGGTGTCGTTTCTCCGTCTGTACGCCAGATAACGCGCGCCACCGAACCGTTGGCGACATCCTGCGGGCGATCTATAAGCATGCCAAAGGAAAGATTACGAAACCTGGTTGCGTCGATATATTCCGCAGGAACCTTGCTCTCGAGGCTCGCTTGGTAGGGATCGGCGCTGCCTTCGGTACTAGTCGCCTTAAAGAAGTCGCCCCCCACTCCTGCCACTGCATTGTCCGGAAGGATAAGCGGAGTGGTGATATTAAAGACGGATTTAATGTCACCGACATCATCCATGTTCCATGGATTACCAAGAACGGTAGCCGCAAAATCAGCGCCACCCTTATTATCCGGCTGAAGAATCTGTAGACGCGGCGGATCGTTCACGTACAATTCCCCAGGACTAGAAAAAACCGCCGGGGCAGGTTCACTAGCAACGAAGCTACTACTGCGCAGCGCAACCCAGTTCAACAAAAAAGTGACTCCAGAGGTGTTATGCAGCTTAAGGCGGCAGCGCCCGATATCTCCCGACCAACCAGTTCGACCATGCATATCGATCTGATACACGTGCGACCCGACTGATAGGGCGAAGCTATACTGCCCCATGTAGTTGCCGTTGACATCGAACCACTGTAATGCGGCACTGCCGGCCTGTGACACCGAGAAAGAAAGCGAAAGGTAGCGGAATATCGCCGTGTTCATCGAAGCACCGTCAAAATTGTTCAGCTCCACCGTCGGTATCACGCTAGTCGTTGTTCCGGAAAAAGTCCCCGCCGAAACCGAAGCACTAACTCCTGCGGAGCTCCCCACGTCGCTCGACTCCGACATGTCCCATGGATTCCCCTGCAGCGAGGCGAAATCGTCGCTCTGCACAGCAGTCAGATAATACGAGCCAACGGGGATAGGTGTGTGACCATGACGAATCACAATCGGAGTATGCGCGGCGGCGCTATTGAGTAGAACGTTACGGTAGCCATTTAGCGGCGTGGTGTCATCATCGAGAAACACACTAACGTGAGTATCGCTCGCCCCAGGTGATACTGCATAATCTACCGTATATCCCGCATACGCATCCTCGGCAGTGAGCGTTATCCAGTCAATCTTGATCACACCACCGATAGCAAGGCTCGGGTTGATGCGTAACCCGGTAGCGGGAACTACGTTCCAAGCAACATTTTGACCGCTCGAAAACTGATGCACGATAGTCTGCAAGTCTACGGTATAAGTTTGCCAACCCGGCACTGTCGCGACTCCCACGCTCATCCAATAGTCTGTCGCATAGCTACAGCCGGTATTGACCAGTACTCTGATTTCGGAGGCGTGGTCCGTGTACATTCGAATCGAGAGGTATCGATACTTCGTGGTATCGATCGGTAAGGACTGCCCATTTTTGCCGAGAGGATTCGTCGAGCATTGCCCAGGCGAAAGAAGATGGAAGTATGCATTGTCAGCGGTTATGCCAGTTGAAAAAACACCCCCACTAAAATCGAAGTCAGAAAATCCGTAGTAATCTGCAATCTGGATGTACTCGGCTAAGTCTGAACGGCTATCCATATCCCAGGGATTGCCTAAAACCTCGGTGGCGTAATCGTGCACATAGGGTATGCGCACTCCTGCAACATCCGGGCCATTGAAAGTGACATCGGCACCCGCATAGACAGCCCAGGTCATCACAAGTGTGATAACGAGGGAATGCAATTTGGAACTGTAAAGGCGCAGCATGAGCGCAGAAACCTCCAGCGTTCAACAACTTCTTAATCAACCATTACTTCACCAACCATAAGGATATCGGATAAACTCTTAAAAGACTTCACGATTCGGAGCGCTTCTGCGGACGTCAGGGCGCAAGAATTATTTTTAACGCGAAAATAAATAGGGACGCTACCGACTTTCCTCAGGATAAAGTCGGTAGCGTCCCGAATGGCATTAAGTTAAGGAGCTAAGTGATCGAAAAGATCC
>CAIXSY010000198.1 GCA_903922175.1 uncultured delta proteobacterium
CTCAAAATTCACTAGTCGGCGCTATTATAGCGTGCCTCTTTCGGGCTTAACCTCGAAATTGGCTACGTATACTACTCTACTATTTCACTTATTTCTCCCGTCCTATCGCGCTTTCGCTGTTTCCGGACAGGCTCTAAATAACAACGATCCGTTGGGAGACACAGTGCATTGGAGAAATGGCAGCGTCCCCTTTCCCCCCAGTGGGTGGCGGCGCGACCCCACCCATGTTAAATCCCTTCAGTTCCCCGCGAGGTCGCGCTCGTTACCCCGCGTTTATTCTCGCTGCTACAAAATTCCTTCGACAGGGGTTGGAAAAACGCCGCCGTGACTATAGCCATCCATAGCATGGCATTCAGTACGGTCCAGGCGAAAAGTGGTCCGGACATAACGACGCCGCCTGAATACACGGCCACAAACAACAAATAGAGAACGGTTACTTCGATCCCTGTCCTTGGAGCGCCCTTGCCGAACCGCATAAGATTGGTCACGACTATAAGAAAGCTTATCACCAAGCAATTTCCGAGAAGCAGAAACGAAGTCTCGTATTCCTCCTGAATTCGGGTCAGAAGCGATTCCTCGGCCTGCCTTAGAGCAGGGGCGAGAAAATGCGGTTCAAGAGTTAGACCAAAAGCCGCACGCAGTGCCACTAAAAGCGCCCAAATCAAGAGAGCAGACCTATATATCGAACGAGTAGTCCACTTTTTCATATGCAGCGAGAACGTTTGCCTATTGCGGGCGGGACACCGGCTGGTCTAAGCACCATGCTTTCGACCGCTCCGCAACTAGGCTTTGTTCTCGTTCTATCATACCGGGGAACGGTTTTTAAGCAACTTCTGACTGGTTTCGCTAGGGCGTCAGAATGTTCCTCGCAAACCACTGATACTTCTACTATTTTGCTTTTAACGCGAAGGATGGAAGGAACGAAGGTAATGTATTAAAAACCTTCGCGCCTTCGTTCGTGTTAAAATAAAATTCATGGAGTTTCGCGAGATTACGCCGAACATTCTTACGCCCTCCCCCTTCCAAGTTTTTGACTAGATCTGGCGCCTCAGCTATTCTGGACATACCGCAGCAGGCCAAGCTTTTCTCTGTACGCCTTGAGGCACTGGCGTTGCCTTTGTCCCAAGGGTGAACTCGCCCATCTTTCCACAGAGGGCAGTGATATAAGGAAAAAATAATTGAACAACAGCTTCTCCCCCAAGTCTTCCAACGGGCAGCCTCCGCTGTCTCTTCCAGCGCAGCATGGATATTCGACCATCGAGCAATGGCGCCAGGTGGCTGACCAACATACGGAGTGGCGAGAGTTGTCGCTTGTCGCCGCCAATCGGTGTACCAGCCAAGGCGCCGCTGAATTTTGCCGCGGTTATGTACAGTGGGTTTACGAGCTAGCTGAAAAGGACTACGCGATGAGAGAGCAGCTGGTTGGCATGCTTTTTCCGAAATGGAAGCACGACTGGTCTGGGTATCGAAAATTTGAAGATTGGAAGAATGAATTCGCTCTGCATCCAGCATGGAGCGGGCGCTCCTCCGCCGAGATGCTAAGCGATCATTTCACCGGAGCCAACGCTTTCGGTTCGGCATTTTTTTCTTGGACCAATCGTGCAGGAGCTCCTGGATCTTCCAAAGCTCCCTACCTGACACGAATCTTCAGTTATACCGATTATTATCCCAAGCTCGTAGTGCTGGCCAAGCTTCCATCACCGGCCTCGAAACAAGGCAAGCGGTATTTTCAAGAGATGCTAGCTACTCTTCCAGCCGATCCTGCAGAAGATCAGTGGAGTTTTACGCTTAACATTGGGGGCGGCTCTTTAGCAGCATATAATATAATGCTGCATCCCCAAGGAAGGGCCGCACCAGGACAAGCGGTTTGGGCTATTCACGAGTCTGAGCGCAGATCGCTCAAAGCTGCTTTTAGCCTTAACACAATCGAGAGTAATGGCGGGCCGGTTTTTAAATTCATTAGCCCATGGGAGGAGATAAGGCCCTGTTAATTAACTGGGCCTAAGGTAGGGGGTTGTCGATACTCAACCGCTGGGCGTATACTGATATCCACAAGGAGTATACGCATGAATCGCACTCTGAAGAAAAAGGTCAATCTTACTATAGACGAGGGACTACTCGATAAGGCCAAGCGTTTAGCCGAATTTCGCGGCGATTCTCTTTCAAGTTTAGTCGAGGAGTTCCTTGCGAAGTTGGTAAGCGAAACAGAGGAGAGCGAGGCAGACTGGGTCTCTTTATTTCATAGAAAATACTTAGGTAAAACCAAGGAGCCGACGGACGGAGAGGTTGAAGCGATCCTAAATCAGAGGGCAAGGAGATATTAATGCGCGTGCTTTTTGATACGAACATCTGGATCGATATTGCCGCCCGCCCAACAACTTTTCCCGAGTCGCTCGCACTCTATATGAAGCTCGCTGCGCAGAGTGATGCTATTTACTTTCCACTTTGCGCCTATACGACGAGTCACTATATACTCAGCAAGGTCCTGAATGCGGCCGCAGCACAGGATTTTCTTAAACAACTCCTGCAGCGCAAAGTTCGCATGGCGCCATTTACCGAGCGTGAGGTCGCTCTCGCACAAAGTCTTGCGTTTACCGACCACGCGGATGCCTGCATCGTCGCATGCGCATTATCGGTGAAAGCAGATTATGTAGTGACGCGAAACGTTCGCCACTTTAAGGCCTCGCCCATAAGCGTCCTCACGCCGGAGGGCCTCATGAGAAAGTTTTGAGGTAACCGATCAGCACCATTGAAAGAGGCACAGCAAAAGCTATGTTTCACACGGAGATACGTTCGGTGGAAGGGCGCGGGTCGAAAGCTGCAGCTGCATCGGATGCAGTCAGCAGATCTCTGACAGCTGATCCCTGAAAGCAGATTACAGATCAACGCTCGTCGGGCGCGATGAGGCGTAGCCTCGCTAGTTAGAGCCTGTCCGGAAACAGCGAAAGCGCGATAGGACGGGAGAAATAAGTGAAATAGTAGAGTAGTATACGTAGCCAATTTCGAGGTTAAGCCCGAAAGAGGCACGCTTTAATAGCGCCGACTAGTGAATTTTGAGGCTAAAGCAGCCCTGTCGAACCATAACATGACCGTGTTTGATAAACGAGGATTCTACGAGCAATCCCCCGCCAACCCTGGACATGTGAGTAAGGGGATTGGCAGGGGATTGCTCAACTGGCGTTGA
>CAIXSY010000199.1 GCA_903922175.1 uncultured delta proteobacterium
AGGAGCGGTTCCAGTTCAAGTTCAATAATTTTCTTCCATTCCAATACCTTAGCTCACCGTTTAAGTGGCATTAAGCGCGGACGTCCTCGTCCGCTTTTAATCTTATTTAGAGCGGACGAGACGTCCGCGCTCCCAGGGATGTTTGCTCATTCCCCCCGTGAACGGATACTGCTGCCTTAACCGTCCACGCCCCCTGTCAAAGTGCTCGCAATAGGCCTAATGATAGCATATTTACATCTGAAGACTTTCAGCCCACGATAGCCTGTAGACTTCAGAGCATTTGGCTGTAACTCTCTGTGCTTGCTCAACGTTGCTCGCCCTATGCCAGAGGCGCGATGCGCAGCATCGCGCCTCTAGCCGACTAACCCACAGATTCACCTCTATGCACACCGCACTCTACGTCATCTGGTTTTTAATCCCTACCTGCTTCTTTCTTCTGGCGCTGTGGGCCAAACTTGAGCAGATAAGTAATCGTAGTAGGGCGCAGAACCCTGGAGATCTCCTCAGGCAGGGATACTTTGTTCTCGCTAGCGTATTAGTTAGCGTGCTGATTGATCATTTCATACTCGAAAAGGTCGTCATCAGCATCTCGCCTACGTGGCTACCGATCGGTTTCTATCGCATAATCCTCCTCCCCATGGTTTTACTTCTTGGAGCCAAGATAGCCGGCCCGAGTAAGGATATTCGTATCGCCAAAGCACCACGACCAACACAACAGAAGAGAAGATAAGGATAGGGATGCGCATAGCTGGAGTCGATGAAGTAGGGCGTGGCCCGCTCGCTGGGCCGGTCGTTGCCGCCGTGGCGGTCTTTGCTGAAGGCTACGTTAATCCGGAAATTAAAGATTCGAAGAAACTTTCCGCCAAAAAGCGCGAAGAATTATGTAAGGTTATTCGGCGCGACGCCCTACAGTGGGCAATTGTTGCCGTGGGCCACAAACGCATCGAAGCGATCAATATCCGTGAGGCCTCACTTTTGGCGATGAGGCTGGCTCTGGAGCGGGTGGATGCCGATTGCGTTTTGGTCGATGGTAACGTGCCGATAAAGACGGATCTGCCGCAGCAAACGATCGTGCATGGCGATGCCCTACGGGTTGAAATTTCGGCGGCCTCGATTCTGGCCAAGGTATGGCGTGATGCCCTGATGCGCACCCTTGATGCCAAATACCCTGGCTATGGTCTACAAGGGCACGCCGGCTACCCCACAGAGGCGCACCGTAACGCGATAGCCAAACTTGGGCCATCACCTATTCACCGACGGAGTTTTCGAGGTGTTAAAGAGTTTCTCAGCATCAATGCTTCTGCCTCGGCCGACGACGACGAAGCGCTGGCGCCTGGCCTCGCGACTGCGCCTACTTAGAAAGCGCACGAAACTCCGCCGCATCACCGGGGCGCTGGGTGAATGCTTTGCCGCAGCCTATCTGCGCCGCCAGGGATATGAGATCTGGCTAAGGAACTGGTCATGCAAAGCGGGCGAAATTGACATCCTCGCCTTTAAAGGTCACACCCTGATCGTCGTCGAAGTAAAAACAAGGATCTTTGGCCACCCGGCGCAGTTTTCCCCATTCGATTCAATCGGTGCGGAGAAATGCGCGCACTTAAACGCAGCCGTCGACATCCTCCTACGCGAACATAAGCGAGATCTCAAGCTTCGTCACCTACGCGAGGTGCGAATTGATGCGCTGGGAATTAGCATATTCGTATCTCCACGCATCCTACCACTGAAGCTTGTGCTTGAGCATCGGGAGGCGGCTGTAAGCGTAGCGCCGCGTTCGGTCTACCCTTTTTTTGCACAATGTTAAAGCTATTGATAACTCCGCAAAAAGGGTAGAACTGCAATCTGCTATCTGAGATCTGCAGTCAGCTATCCGCATCAGATTCAGCTGCAGCATCAGCTTCGGCCGCAGCCTGTCTCGCCATAGCTTCGGCCGCAGCCTGTCTCGCCATAGCTTCGGCCGCGAGGCCGAACGAAGGCGGAAGGCCGAGCGAAGGAGTAATCGCGGTAACTGCTCAATAAGTGTGGGTAATTCTAAATCTTGAACATGAACTGGAACTGTTCCCGATTCCCGCTCCCTTCGACTCGGTCGCAAGCTCCCTCGCTCAGGACCGAAGCCTGCCCCTTATCCTCTTGATTGGAATAGGAAAAGGAGCAGGGGCAGGAATTAGGAGCGGTTCAAGTGCAAGTTCAAGCAAGTTCCTTTTGCCCGGGGTTATTGAGCAATTACTAATCGCGACGCTATTTTCTGTGGGCGGTACTACTATTGCGCCGACGCTGCGACCGCGTGCGGTGTTTTCCCAATGGCCTCGTTTTCGACAAGCTCTCACTTCGAGTGTCCGCCTGCCCGACTTGAGCCACAAGCGGTATGCCTAGCGGCGAGGTGACCACTCCCCTTTCCAGCTCCTGCAAGAGCCGCTTCATATCCTCATCGATCGGCGCTGTAAGCTGGATGAGCTTGTGCGTCTGTGGGTGCTCAAACTCAAGCGAGGCAGCATGCAGAGCCTGATGATCAAAACGGGGCAGGCCCTGGGCATGGGGAGCGGTGTGAGCGTTAACGTACTGGCGCTCGCCGATCAGGGGGTGCCCGGCCACGGCAAACTGCACGCGGATCTGATTTTTTAGTCCCGTATCGAGGGAGACCTCGACTAAGGTTGCGCCGGCGAAAAACTGCTTGGCCTCATAGTGTAAGAGCGCTAACGCCGCCCCCTCCTCTCCTTTTTTGGAGAGCATCTGCTTGAATCCGGTATCATTTAGCTTTAGGTAGTGACGCAATTCACCCTTCGGCGGGCGAATACGCCCCTCGATTACAGCCAGGTATTTTCGCTGCGGAGCTCGGCTTTGAAACTGATCGCGAAGTAGTTCGTGATTCTGCTGACCTTTGGCAAAAAGCACCAGCCCGGAGGTGTAGCGATCGATACGATGCACCACCAGCGCCCGCTCACGGCGCTGCGCTAGATACTGATTAACATGAAATAAGGCGCTTACCACCGAGGCGCCCTTTATCGGCACCGAGAGTAACCCCGCCGGCTTATTGACGGCGATAAGGTCCTTGTCTTCAAATAAGATCGGAAGCGAGCAGTGACGCACAGTAGCTTAAAGTAGTAGACGAATTTAGTTAGCCAGGGTTATTTTTGCCAACCACCGCCATTACCACGGGGAGAGCCTTCAAGGGGCCCCAAAATTGGAGCGCCATCTAGGATGTCTCTCGCACTGCGACTCTGCCCGCGTCGCCGCGACTGCAACAACTGATTGGCACGATTCGAGCGATGTATCTCCCCGTCTTGCTGTATACCTTCAAGAGTATTAACCCTTCGCGCAACCCCGATCTCGCCATTTAACGCGGTATTATTTTCTCGATTTTTCCACACATTTCCTTGCACCTGCCGCTGACTTTCTGCCACCCTCGCCCTACTTGCAGCGACCGGATCCAGCACCTCTACTTCACGCGGATTGCCATCTGCATCCAAGATAGTTACGGTTTTCGGTTGGGCCGGTGCGGCGGGGGTCGTACCAGAACCTGTAGTTTGTGCCGGCGCTGGGGGGTAGCTCGTATGAACATCACTGACCCCCCTCGTTATATAAGTTTCAGTTTTAATACTAGTAGTATTGACTCTGACCACTTCTCGCGTCCCTGCCGCCCGTACCTCACTAGTCCTAGCACCCGAGGTCCCGCCCGGGGCATACCCCGGAGCGAGGTCAAGTCGGTTCTCCGCCTCAAGCGCAGTGAAATTGGTCTTCATGAGCGAGGTTGAGGCCGCAGCTGAGTTAGTGGGATTAAGAGTTGTACCTGGAGGGGCCATATCGAGTGCTCCTTAGCGAATAACTTTCTGAATCTAAACAGAATTTTTAAAATCAAGCTAGTAGATCCTAGCCTATCAAAATACATATCCTTAAGCTAATTTTTTTGCTTCACTTTAATTTCAGCATAGCGTTGGGCAGAACACCGAAACACGGTATTTTATTTAAACTTTTCGGTTAGTTAGAGCCTGTCCGGAAATAGCGAAAGTGCGATAGGACGGGAGAAATAAGTGAAATAGTATGGTAGGATACGTGGCCAATTTCGAGGTTATGCCCGAAAAAGGCATGTTATAATAGGACTGACTAGTGAATTTTGAGG
>CAIXSY010000200.1 GCA_903922175.1 uncultured delta proteobacterium
AAGGATATTCACAAAAAACAGGAGAAGATCGTGAAATCTATAATCAGCGACAAAGACGAGCCTTACAGCTAGCCCTGCAACCCCTCGATATGACTCACCCTGAAATTCAAAAACTAGTACTCCCAACTAGCGAAATGTAGGGTACATAGCTTCCGTGAGGAATTTAGCGTTTAGGTGTTCAGATAACTTTTACGCGACTTTTATACACTACACCTGGGAAATACTTTGGCCTAATTATTTGTAACTATTCAGCACGATATTATCTAGGCACGTTCTAGCAGTGGAGGTGCACAAAAGCGACAAATAACGCGGAGGATGAGGAGGCAGCGGAGGGGACCCCCCCCCGCTGCCTTGGCTGACTGGAGTTTCCTCGGCTCGACCGAGCTCGTTGCAGGCCGCGATTCAAACTGCCTTCACGTGCCTCCATTGCAGCGGCACGCCAAAACTGTACTGAATAGTTACGGAATCTTCAAAAAACTGCCTAATCGCAAAACAGCTCACATCAGGAGTTATTCAGAGACTCTTCAGCTCGTTAGCCCTGCTGTCGACGTAGTTACTATCTCGTGCTACATTTCCAGCGATTGTATCCGTGCCCTGCAATTAGCAAGAGACTCACCATGCCACCACTCGCCGTCTTGATTCATGGATCGCCCGATCGTAATGAATATTTCGATCCACAGCTCCCCAGTCAATCAAACTCGCACTGGTTCCCCTGGCTCCAGAAGGAGCTGACGATGCGAGGCTACCTAGCACAGACCCCCGAGATGCCCGAGCCCTACGAGCCAGAGTACCGCGCCTGGGCGGGCGAGCTCGAGCGCTATATGTTCAATGCAGACTCACTCGCTGAAATGCTCCTCGTCGGTCACAGCTGTGGCGGCGGATTTTTGTTACGCTGGCTGAGCGACCATACCGATGTTTCCGTTCGCCGAGTTGTCCTCGTTGCTCCCTGGATCGATCCCTATCGCAATCGCTGCGTTCCGGGTTTTTTCGATTTTAAAATTGACCAGGCTCTCACCGCTCGCACCGATCTGCATATTCTCTACTCCGACAACGACACCCCCGAGGTAGAGAGCTCCGTGCAAACGATTCTTGATACATTACCAACGATACAGCAACACTTCATGCCCGGTCGACAGCACTTCACCGCGGATAGCCTTGGTTCAGTAGAGTTTCCGGAGCTGAGAGATATTGTGCTGGGCTTGGTGAGTTAGGCGCGAGGCGGGTTCAGTTCTCAAAGCAGACACAGGACAAGAATATAAAAGCGTGTTTTGTATCGCCGGAATTCCACTTGTACATGTGGCATTTGGGGTTGATCCAGCAACCAAACGGATGCGTGTCGCCAAGGGGATTATTGCCGTAGGCACCTCTGTCATCGGCGTCATCGCTGTTGGGGCATTCGCTCGCGGAGGACTTGCACTGGGTGGACTCGCGCTGGGCCTTGTCGCCATCGGTGGGCTAAGTATCGCATTTTTCGTGGCTTTCGGCGGCATGGCGCTAGGTCCCATTGCGCTCGGTGGATGCGCCGTTGGCTACTATGCCATCGGCGGACTTGGTGTCGGCGTACACGTACTCGATGGCGTACGCCAGTCACCGGTGATTCTAGGATTTTTAAGGGACCTGTTCGGTCGATGAGCGGCTGCTGCCTCTGTGGGGGTCACCTCCCCCACTCGATCGGCAGACTTAAGAAACTTCTCGCGATTCTTCCACGAAATCCCTGGGAAAGTTGATTGTACCGATCGGCTCTCGCCGTAAGCTCTGCACGAGCGATCTTACGTCGGTTAAGGGCACCGACGAGCTCGTCAAGGAGAGGGCGCTTAATCGGATTGGTAGGATCGAGCGACGTAACAATCTGCTTATTAACCTCGCTATTCAAGGTTTCAAATCGCTCGCTACGTTCCGTGGGAGACTGAGCTGCTTCGTACGATGAGATCAGATTGCTTATCTCCACATTCGGAGTCAGCCCTTTAAGACTTTCAAGGTAGCGATGTTCTTGACGTGAGATCTCTTTGTCAACAGAGTTAACTTCGTCATACGCATGCGCAAGCATCGTGCTGCTATCCCAGGCGAAAGCGGCTAGCAAGAGAGACAGGAAAATCGATCCTAAAATGGCAGCGATCTTGGCTGGACTCATGAAAATTTCACCTCCGTTGCCTGCCGCACTTCGTCATCCGGCACGTCAAAAAATGCCTTGGGCTCAAAATGGTGGGCAGATGCTACCACATTTGAGGGAACGCTGTGGCAAAGATTGGCATAAACGGTAACGGTTTGGTTGTAGGCACTCCGTCTTTCAGCAATGCGATCTTCCGTTTCGATCAGCTCCGCTTGCAGTTTAGAAAATTGCTCCTGGGCTTTGAGCTCAGGATAAGCCTCCGCCAGAGCTATGAGCCTACCCGAGGTCTGCTTTAACACTTGCTCGACGGCGTTTCCCTTGGCGGCAGCGGAGAATTCATCTCGCCAAGTATTCAGCTCGTAATTACCTTTGAGCAGGTCGCTACCACAAATCCGCGAATAGTCTCGCTCAAAACAATTCTTGAAAAACAAGACGCCTCACCCGCTCTGCCGTTACCCGAAACCACGCAGGACGACTTAGCCGTGATCATCCACACCTCCGGAACAAGCGGGCCGTCCAAAGGTGCCATGCTAACCCATGGAAACATACTCCACACCATTGCAGCCGTGGCGGAATATTCCACCAACACGGGCCTGAGCACTCCTGGCGGTCTGCATAATTCTGAAAATCTGAGTATTTCCGAGATGGTGATTGCGGCTTTAAGCCGCCCTCCTCCGCTTGCTATCGTCGAAATCGCTGGTCCTGTCCTGGACACCTGGGCCACCTTGCTTAAGGTTCCGCGCGAGGGTATTCGCGATAATCCGGCGTTTCGCGATATCGTTCTCAACATGTTCCGCGTCATTCAAACTTCCACCACCGACCCGTCACTAACTCCAGAGACCTTAGTACAAGGCGTCGATGACGAGACGTTACGCGACGTATTACTAAAACTGTTTAGGGCTGTAAAGCCAAGTCTTAAAGGCAACCTTTCTCGTATTTCATTTCGCGATAACGAAATAATACGAGACGTCATTATCGTTGAGATGTTAGAACAGCAAAATAACAAGGTCGCCCCGCTCCTTGTTCTAGCTCGATATGAAAAGGAGATAGCCGGGCGCAACCGGCTTATGGAAATGGCACGCAAAGCCGAACACCAAGCGCACATACACCCTCAGCACTGACAATCTATTCCTATACCGTCCGCAAAAAGTCTTGGCGGGGTAATTCGCGATCCCCCCCCTTGCTCAAAAAGCCCAGGTAACTAGTTATGTGAAGACCAGTAGAGCCATGACTAGATTCCTTGACCCTTGAAACGTGTACTAGGTGAGTTGCATTTTTATAGTGATCTTCTAAATTAGACATTATTCATTCCGACTACCCGATTCAGCATAATCTTAAAGCACTATGAGCCATTGGCCCTCAGGCCATACTCCGGATTAGGCAAAAGAGATTAGCCGCCAGACGGTCAAGCGAACTTATGGAGACAGCGCTCTGGCTTAGGCTTAGGTCCAAAATGGCCTGGCACTCTCGGACTGAACCCATGGCGATTTGAAAGAATCTTTTCTGGTCAGCTTTCGTCCC
>CAIXSY010000201.1 GCA_903922175.1 uncultured delta proteobacterium
ATCTCCCGAACTCCATAACCCTGTTCCTGCATCGCAACTAGGATCTGCCTATCCCATAAGGTAAGCGGATTTCTTTGTTTTTCCATAACTACTTGGAATCTCAAAAGGTTCCAAGTGTTGCTTCAGTTTTGAAAATCTTCCGTAGCCGCGACCACGTCCTTTTCTCCATCCAAAGATGCATTTACTCAAGCAGGTATCAAACTGCACTACGCGGAGGGGAGGAAGAACCAGTGGGCTAGTAGAATGCTAGTGGAGCCGCCCCCGGGAGGAAGTTCTTTTTCCGGGGGAGTTATGGGTGAAATTAAAAACTCAGAGGGAACGGTAATTGCAAGTTATACTACAGTCCCAACTCATGCTGGTAATCGGTCAACATTTACGCTAGCCGGGAGTAAAGAAGAGTAGGTCAGCGTGCGGACATCGTGGAATACCTGCCCCACTCGGCAAAATGTAACTGGGCAGCGCAGTGGGCGGGTCCAATAAGCGATCCTTCTTGGAGGGGTCGCGAAAAAGCGTGGCATTAGCACATGGACCCGCCAACCTGTCCTCCGTCTTGTCCTACGTAACACTTGCCACGAGGCAAGGCGAAGTAGGAAGCACCGGCCGCAGCCTGTCACGCCATAGCTTCGGCCGCGAGGTCGAGCGACGGCGGAAGCGCGGCGCTCCCTTCGACTTACGCTCAGGGCAAGTCGGCCGCCCTCCGCTCTTCGGGGGGCCGTCAGGACTTTTTGCGGACGGTATAGAAGCGGAATGCGCAAATTCGCAAGAAACTAGGTAGGCGCAGCTATCTGCAATCGGCTTACAGAGAACAGAAACGGAAAACGGCTCCCCCCGGCGACTCTCTATGGGTGCCCTCAACCCACTACCCTTTAGCGAAGGCTGCCACAATATAAATTACTGCCACTCCTAAGAGGACATAGCCGATTTTCTTTATCATTCCAACCTTCTTCGTCCTCTCCTCCGCTGTATCAGTCTTCTTGCAGAAGACCTGGGGCCATACACTGAGGACAATTCCTCCTATCAGGGGAATACAAACGTCGACGATACTCATAGGCAGTTCCCTCCTTTACCATAGCCAACTTTTTTCAGCTTACGCCCATGAGGACATAAGCTCCGTGATCACATCAGCATCAAACACAAAGGTCACCAACGCATTTTTCATCAGCCCAACCGGGCCAAGCTTGCGCTCGTTGATCGCCTGCTCAAACAATCCTTCGACCTCTTTAAATATACTCTTAAATTTGGGGAGATCTATGACTTTGATACGCCCATCTTCGCGCTCATAGGTGGCATTAAAATCATCAGCGTACTTATGGGCAACTTGCTCAGCGATCTGGGCCATCGGCTCATGGTAAGCATAGCGCACGATGACGAAGATGTGCCGTTCAAACTTTTGCTGCCCCTGCTCCACCAGGCGCTGCAGCGGCTCGGTGCTCTTAGCCCCAACCACCGACCGCAGATCTTTGACAAAGCGTGCGGCTGGGTCCCCGTTCCGAATCTCCAGCTTTAGAAAGTTTTTGAGGGCGGCGTTGATATTTTTCGAACCACGTAGCGCGCTTATAACCTCTGTTACCGTATATGGATACATGAAACTCCTCAGTGTTTTTTTGGGCAATTGCCGATGCACTAGACCCTTGACCCTTGAAACGTGTACTAGATGAGTCGCATTTTCATAACTGCTCGTCAAATATGGGTTTCCCGTGCAGGTGCAGGGGAGAAACGCTCGTCGGTCTGAGGCAGAGCCTCGCTAGAGTTTACAATGTTTAGCGGCAGAATCAACCCACGTCAAATATACGAGAATTTATGAGGGTTAAGGGCACTCTGCTTACAGATTTAGCAGAACTTAGCACAACTACGCGCAAATAAATCCTCACTCTTTTCCTCATGAATACCGAAATCTCCTGACGGAGGTGGGTGATCCGTAGCCGCCCACTACTCCCAAACATTAAAGGGTTTTATATATGCATCATCACCTAGACGAAAGCCATGAACGTTTGGACAAGGAGACCCCGGAACCAAGCGTTAGGATCGGTGTCGTAAACGCGAGCGGCCTCTCCTCAGTCAGCGTGCTGCTCGATGGCACCCTCGAAGGTGAACAGAGTGGCAGCTGTCAGGTTGGTGAGTACGTCCTTCTTCCCGTAGGGCGTTTAGTAATATTTGGACAGGTTGACGGGATGCGCCTAGAGGAGCAGAAGAACGGCGCTCAGACTCCTATAGCGAGTGTTAACCTTCTGAATACGATTGACTTTGAGAGCATGAACGTTACTCCTGGTGTGTCCAAAAAACCGGCACTAGGCGGAAAGGTATTTCTAGCCGAGCCCGCAGTCGTGCGCATGGTAGCGGAATCCCGCTCCCGTAAAAATGGCGTAGCCCCCGCGGTAAGTCTAGACCTGGCACGGCTTTCAGACGGGCACAATACACCGATCCTGATCACACCAGAGATGCTCTTCGGCCGCCACATGGCCATTTTAGGAACCACCGGTGGTGGAAAAAGCTATACACTCACCAGATTAGTCGAGGAGGTTGCCAAGCATAGGTCGAAAACGATCCTCTTTGACCCAAGCGGCGAGTTCGGTAGCATCGAGTCCAACGCTTTTCATGTCTACCTCGGTCAGCATCCCAATCCTCCCAAAAACCACAACGCGGTCTCGGTTCCCTACTACCAGCTCACCGAAAATGATCTTTTCGCAATTTTTAGACCGACGGGAGAAGCACAGGCGCCAAAGCTACGTCAGGCGATAAAGAGCTTAAAACTCGCTCGGATTGCACCCGAAATAGCGCTCGATGGCTACATCATAAAAGCCAACCGATCGAAACAGTACTACGACAAAGCCTACCTCGAACACGTCAACGCGGTTGAGGGACAGGAGGCGAACTTCGACATAGACAAACTTGTACGGCAGATCAGCAACGAATGTGTCCTCGCCAATCGAAGCGCGACCGAAACTCAATCATGGGGAGACATCAACCACATCGAATTGTCATACTGCGTAACGCTGTCAAATCGCGTTCAAGACATCATCACCTGCGGGAATCTCGCGCCAATATTTCAGCCAGAAGACACCCCCTCACTTTTTAAGGTGATAAAGGAGTTCCTCAACTCTGCAGCACACCGCGTCCTCGTCATCTCGATGCAGTACCTCTCGTTTGAGCACGGCGCACGCGAAATAATCGCCAATGCGGCCGGAAGATACTTGATGAGCCTCGCTCGCTCGGAGCGGTTTCGAGAGATGCCGGTCCTTGTCGCCGTCGATGAAGCTCACCAGTTCCTCAAAGAAAAGATGGAGTTAAACTCCGAGTACTCGATGGACTCCTTCGCGCTAATCGCAAAAGAGGGTCGAAAATATGGACTGCATATCTGCATAGCCACACAGCGCCCACGCGACCTTCCTGAGAGCGTGCTCAGTCAGGTAGGCTCACTCGTCGTTCACCGCTTAATCAACGACAAAGACCGTTCGATTATTGAGCGATCCTCCGGCGAGGCCAACGCCTCGGCGCTAAATTCCCTGCCCATTCTAACCCAAGGTCAGGCGGTACTCCTCGGTGCCGAATTTCCGGTTCCTCTGATCGTCCAAGTCCAGATGCCCGTTAAACGCCCGAACGCACGCAGCGCTGATTTTCAAAAGTGCTGGGCAGAGGAGAAGAGCAGCGAAGAGAAGGATAAGCAGAGAGAGACAACGGTGATCTGTCTTTGAGGTAACCGCTCATGCCGTCTGTCATCCCGAGGAACTCTCCACCGTCAGGAGCGCCGGAATAGAGGCCATAAGTTCTCTATAACCAGAAATCACTTCTATTTTGCGCCGATCCCACTCATAATCAAACCTCGTCCAGACCGCATGCTGCGCCTCCAAAAAATAGTAGTGCAGCGAGCTGAGGAGGCTCTGATCAGGCAAAGCCGGCAGTGACGGACGCTCCACGACGCGAAGTGGTGCTCGATTAAGAAATACTTGGTTCAGGCGCTGCTGCACCCGCTGTTCCATTATCATAGGCAAAGTCCGGCGCGGTCGTTAATGTAACCGTAAAGGCAGCACGGCTTCGCACCTTAGGCAAAAATGTGTAACTGCTCAATAGGGCGCAAGAATGTTCACTATAACCCAGTGATACTTCTACGATTTTATTTTTAACGCGAAGGATGGAAGGATTGAAGGTAATGCATTGTCATCCTTCGTGACTTCGCCCCTTCGCGTTTAAAATAATTCTTGCGCCCCAAAACGATGCCGGGGGTGTCGGAATGTTTTCTCTCGTAAACTGAGTGGGTAGATAATTTATTAAGTCACAAATACCTGGGATTCTCCCATAACTGTAATAGGCGCAACGCCTTAGCAGCTTCAATGAAGAATAATACAGCTCAGAACACTCCGAGGCCACATTCCAAAGCGGACAAGGCCACTCTGTCGACCGTCTCTATAGACGCCGCGCTCCTGCCTTGCGCTAATACGAAAAAACCGTCACTCACCTGGCCTCCCTTTCTTCCTAAAAAGTTGACTGTTGACGGAGTGACCTATGCCGCCTTCGGATTTGGTGCGCAAGCTGCCGCCTATAAGGCCGGTGAGTGTGTAGGCAAAGTTGGGCACAGCTTCGATCAATCCAGACAGCTCCGTCAGCGTGCTGGCGACAGCGTCCCTGATCAAACTGCGCGCAGCAATGTCGACTCATTCAATCAATCTGTGCTCCTAACGGCAGGCCACCTCACCTCTGGTCGACTAAATCCTCGCCTCGTTGCCAACGCACGAGTTGATAATCAGCTTAGAATCTGGATGGATCATACTCCGGCAGTAGAAACGATAGTGGTTAATCCGAATGCGATCGCGGAGTACGAACCCGCTAAGGTCAAAAAACTAATCGATGAATTTGCTACTTTTTTCCTGCGCAGCTTTAAGTCCGGAGCCTGCGATACCGAATGTTCGCTTTTTACTAATTATGGATTCTTTCCGACAACAAAATCTCTTACCTGTTTTGATTTTGGGAGCATCACGTACGACTATACTGAGGCAAGAAAATCGGTTACAGGACAGGTGACAGCTCGAGAAATTAAGCGCCTCCTGCATGGGGAGATCGATCCACCGAATCGGGACTGGCCTGATTGGTTCTACAAAGGGCAGGTTCGAGAGGCATTAAGGCCCCATCCTCAGCTTTTCAACTACTATGTTGCGCATATGACTGAAGTCGTTACCCTCAGGGCACTTGAGCAAATGTGGCCGAAGAGATATCGCTAGATTCCTTGGCCTCTGTGGAACTTCGTGAGACCTCGGTGGACCTCCGTGTGAAACAGCGCATCTGTTTTTGCTACCTGCGCTACTCGCTGGCGATCCGCTGCGCTCCTTGAACGGCACGAACATATGCAGGTTGCATCTCAGTGTGCCAAATCAGTCAGAACCTCCATGAATATCTTTTTTGGCGTGGCAAAGCCAAGGCACTTCATAGGTAGAGAATTCCTGTAAGCTTCTGCGCGGGCGATCAGCTCATCATCCACGAGTGATAGGCACATTCCCTTAGGTATAAACTTCCTGCAATCGCGGTTTGAGTTCTCCACCGCGCCCTTCTCATACGAGGCATAGGCATGGCAGAAGTATATCGGCATGCCAAGCTCTGCGCTCAGCCGCTCGTGCAGGGCGTTTTCTGAGCCGTTGTCGAGGGTCAGTGAGCGGCGTAGGTCGACTGGTAAGTCCTCAAAGAATGCCTTGAGTGCTTTATAGACGGTGATCGATTCTTTGTTCGGTAGACGTGCATAGACCGAAAAGCGGCTCTTGCGCTCCAAAAAGGACAGTATCACCTCAGAGTGTGAGCTTTTGCGTGAGCCTTCTATCAGGTCTGCCTCCCCGTGACCGAACTCAGAGCAGTTGTTTATATGTTCAGGGCGCTCACGGATGCTTACCTTTGGTGCTGCGGGCTCTTTGTGCCTTGGCTTGTGTGAATTCGTTCGTTTATGGCGTTTGTGATTCCGGATAAGGCCGTAGGCTGCGGCTGAAAGCTGCAGCTGTATCTGATGCAGTCAGCAGAAAGCTGACTGCAGATCGCTGAGAGCAGATTACAGAACACTCGTCGGTCTGAGGCATCGCCCCCCTAGTATTTTTGATCAATTTCCCTTTATTATTCTGATATCCGCACCAATAGAATTTAGTCTCTCCGCTATCTCTTCATAACCACGATTTATCATGTACACATTGCGTAATATCGATGTCCCAGAAGCACCGAGCATAGAGATCAGTATGACCATAGAAGGGCGTAAGGCCGGCGGACAGACGATTTGAGCGGCTTTGAGGGGCGTTCCACCATGGATGTACAAACGATGAGGATCCGCCAGGGTTATGTTTGCCCCTAAGCGATTGGGTTCGGTGAGATATATTGCGCGATTTTCGTACACCCAGTCATGAATTGTTGTCTGTCCTTTTGCTTTTATGGCGATAGGCACAAAGAATGGTAAATTATCTATATTTATTCCAGGATACGGACTTGAATGAAGCTTATCCACGAGGGCCACAAGCTTACTTGGAAATATTTCAACATCCACCAGCTTTGTACGGCCATTTAAAGAATAATACGAATTTAAAATTTTATATTTTAAATTCATTCTTTTCATCTTCTCTAATTCGAGTGCGAGAAAATCAATCGGTACGCGAGTTATCGTTATATGAGAGTCCGTCATAATAGCAGCCGATATGAACATCATAGATTCAATCGGATCCTCGCTATTCCAATATTCTATATCTTGATTTATCTCCTTTACACCGTGGATGGTAAGGTTTGCAGTACCTATACCCTCTATCTTTACCCCCAGTGCTTCAAGAAAAAAACACACCTCCTGCACCATGTAGTTCGCACTTGCGAAACTAACTTTTGTAACGCCCGGGATAAGAGCGGATGCCGTCAAAACATTTTCGCAGGCCGTGTCTCCTGACTCGTACATCACAATCTCTGAAGGTTTTAGCTTTTTTGTCGTGATCTTGTATTCCTTCTCTGCGGTGCTGACCTTCGCGCCAAGCTTTTCTAAGGCGTATACATGCGCCGCAATGGTACGTTTTCCTAAATGACACCCATGGGCGTGAGGCAACGAAAATGATGCCAGTTTGTGGATAAGTGGCCCGATAAACATTATTATGGAGCGTGTCTTTGTGGCTGAACCTATATTCATCCCAGCTAAATCAAATTTTAATGGGGGAGTGACCCTCAACGTGTTTTGATCAAGCCATTTTACCTCGACCCCGATGCTCTGCATTACCTCTATTACTCTATGTACCTCCTCTATGCGTGCAATGCCATGAAGAGTGCTGACCCCACTATTTAGAAGTGACGCACAAAGGAGCCCCACCGAGCCATTTTTTGAATAGTTGGTTTTAATAGTACCGTTTAGCTTTTTACCACCCTTAACTTCGAAATCGATCGAATCATTTACCGCAACCACCTGATGATCTAAGACATGACTGATCTTGAGCAATAACTCCGTGGTAAAATTCTGCTCTCCCTTTTCCATGCGAGGGATAGAGCTCTGTGAGGTATTTAAGGCTTCTGCAAATTGCTCCTGTGTCATTCCGCGATGCTCCCGAAGCTCTTTTATAAAAGAACCTATCTTTTGCTGTTCTGTCTGTTTTTCCATATCAGGTAATATATCTCATATATAAGATAGCACAAGTCTCTATCTCATATATAATATAAGTATTGTCGTGAGCAGCCTCGCATCGGGGCGCTGCTCGCTATAGAAAAAGCTTCTCTTTCAAAACTACAAAGTATCATCGCCAGACAGGCGACGCGCCACACATCGCAGCTTTATGGCGACGCCCGCGCGATGCTGACACTGAGTCAGCTTGCGCGCAGCAGCTGTGGAATATTCGAAAAATGCTCATCGAGCGAAAACAGATGCAGATTATGTTGCAGGGCCAAGCTTGCAATCCACAGGTCGTTGGTGGGAATCGGCGTTCCGGCCTTTCTCAATTGAGCGAAAAGATGGGCGTAGTGATGTGTCGTCTCTTCATCCGCGAAAAGTATCTGCACCCGAGGCGAGTTCAAAAACGCCTGCATCATGCTCTCGTTTTTCTTCCCCTGCCTACCACAGGCGAACCCAGCACGAAGCTCTCCTAATACGACATAGGGGATATATAGCTCATCGGCAGTGCGGAACAACCTTACGCTACCCTCATCGCCACGGCAGAATGCAACATAGGCGTTCGTATCAAGCGCTAACCTCATTTCCAGAGATCCTTGTCCACTTCAGCCTGCATCGCCAACGCTTTATCAACTTCAGTGTCTTCAACCCAGGATCGAATAATAGTATCTAAGTCATGATAGGTCTGAGGGGTTGCACCCGGAGCCGCCCCTAAGACCCGCTCTAGTACATCAAGAATAAGTTGATTCATGCTCTTATCTTGCTGCTTGGCGAGTCGGCGCAAGGTGCGGTCAATATGCGCCGGGACATTGCGCAGAGTATACTGACTAGGAGGTGCATTCTCTTTCATGAATGCATTATAGGCTAGGTATGCAGGCATCGTCAAGCAGATAACTGCTGATTAACCCCGGCAACTTAATAATTCGTGAGCGTGGTCGTGCTCGTGGTCCTGGTCGAAATCAACCAGTTATATCGACCACGTGTAACTGCTCAATAACCCCGGGCAAAAGGAACTTGCTTGAACTTGCACTTGAACCGCTCCTGATTCCTGCCCCTGCTCCTTTTCCTATTCCAATCAAGAGGATAAGGGGCAGGAGCAGGAATCGGGAACAGTTCCAGTTCATGTTCAAGATTTAGAATTACCGACACTTATTGAGCAGTTACTGCTGATGCTCGAAATTACCGGGCTTTGATTTTACTAAGATCGGGATAAGCGTTATCATTCGCCTCTACCAATTATTAGCCTGCTGGAGGTGCCTACCTTGATTACTTGTCTTAGCTTTAACCGACTTAAAGTATGTGCAGTTGTCCTATTAATCGTCGTGGCTGTGGGCTGTACAAGCAGCAGCAGCACTACTGGCGATGGAACGAGCACCCTGAACCTTGATTCACAGCAGGCAGTTGCAGTTACCGATGGAAGCGGGCAGGGGACGTTCTCCTTTAACTTAGCGCAGGGGCAAAGTGCTTTCCAAATGGTCGCTAGTACGCCAGGAGGCCAGCAGATTCGCATTCGAAGCGTTGTTGGTCCGAGTGGAAAGAAGCTTATCGATGAGAGCACTGCGTCTACAGTATCTGGCGCAGTCGTCTTTCAATCATCGCCAGTTACGTTCAGTGCTCCTGTGCTTGTCGGGGTGCTGCTGCCGGGAACCTATACCGTCACCGTTGAGATAAAAGGCCCGCAAAAGAAGAGCGTTCTTGGTGGGGTCGAGATTCCTGTCAGCATTGTGTTCAAGTCCGATGCGAATTTCAACTCCGGCACACTGCGCGTCAATCTAATCATGGTTGGCCCGATTGGAGATTCAACTGATATGCAAGATGGTTTTGAATCGGCCTTTGATATCATGAAAGAGATCTATGACCAGGCTGGGATCTCTTTGGATCCAAAGTGGTATGATTGGGCAGGGCCGGGGCAGATCCCCAATCCTGCCAGTGGAAGTTCCTTCTATCTAGACATTGCCAATGCAGTTCGAGGCAATGCCGTGAATATTGTCATCGGAGAGACCGTCCAGGGAGCCAATGGCCGTGAGGATAAGTACAGCATCTCGGGCTCTTCGCCTGGTCCCGCCATTCCAACTGTTCGAAGCGCCGTGGCGATCGCCGCCCTTAAGCTTACCGGTACAGATGGTAAGTTTAATTACGGGAGAAAGAAGGGCGATAGTAGCTACAATAAGCCTGGTTCTACGCAGGTTAACAGTGACGAAACACTGCTTGCGGCGGAAGAGATGTCGCAGGTGACCGCACACTATCTTGGACTATCTCACATAGTCGAGTTTAATGGCGGCTCGGTGGCAGCATCCGCCGATGCCCTGACGGACACGGTTTCGTGTACAACGGTTTCAAACTGCCGCCTCGATGAGGATGCGCGTAGTAATCTCGCATTCCCATTTCCTCTCACCGTATATACGACGAATGGAAGCCAGAATAATGAAAATAACGGTGTCGATACGTACACGCGTGACATACTCACCGACCAACAACGAGCGGTGCTTAATAGAAGTTCATTGGTGGAGTAGGCGTAAAACAGAGGAATTGATCAATTATTCCGGGTAAATTAACAATTCGGGAGGCGCGATGGGCCTGTGGCTGCATCGGATGCAGTCAGCAGAAATCTGAAAGCAGATCTCGGAAAGCGGCTTACAGAAGTACGATTGCGCGGGTCGGTTCAACACATCATCGAAGAAGACGAGCATTTACGTAAAGAAATGTACTCGTGATGTCGGGTGGAGCAAGCCGTAGAGCCCAGTCACGCCGACAATAAAAATAGGCGAGGGGAGCATTATTACAAAAATTCCGAAGGAGGCCTTCCATGCCCATGGGACGCGCTGTTTAAGCGACTGTGAAATGAATACGAGCAGCGCCCCGATGCCGAGCAGAAGGCCATCGAGGGTACCGAGTGCCAAGATTCCCGAGATCTGAGTCGCCTTGGCTGTTGATGGCAGAAGGATCAGGCATCCTGCCCAGAAAAGCACACCGCCGGCTACAACGCGCAGCGCGGATATCGCCCAGCCTAATTTGTCTGGTACCAGGCTGTCGTGCGGCGGCAGCGAGGCATAGAAACCTGCTTCGTCGTGCAGAGGGGCCTTGTTCCGATACATCTCGATCGCTTTCCATGCCAAACTAAGTTGTACAGCCAAAACCAGAAAGGCGAGCGGTATGTATGCTGGAATCGCCGCCTCGATGAAATAATTGTACACGCCATGAGTTAGGACGGCGAGAGTGATGCCGCTTATGCAGTTAAGTCTGGCTTTTTTTGTATCTACCGAAAACTTAGCCAGACCAACGTAAAATCCCATGATCACACCGCAGACTGCGTGCATTGGCACCGCGGTAAACATGCGTAGCAGCCCAGTTGATACCCCATCCTGGAGAACATAGAGGATATTTTCCATCGCCGCGAACCCCAACGAGGCGGTAACGCAGTACATAATCCCGTCATAGGGCTCGTTGAAAGCGGGATGATGATAGGCGGTCCGTCGTAGCGCCAAGTATTTACCGAGCTCCTCGATCAGCGCTGTCCCCACCACGGTCGAAAAGAATACATGCCCGACCCTGTTGAGTGGTAAGATCTCTGGGAGCGCCGTAAACAAAAGCTCCGCCACGATCACGAGGAACGAGACCAGAACTCCGGCGAAAAACGTTTTAGCAAGTAGCCCAATTGGCTCACGATCGTACTTATCCTTAAAGTACACGTAGCTAAAGAGGATTACGATCGGGGCCTGGGAAAGGGCGAAAAGTGTAATAAAACTAGTCACGTATTGCCTTTTACTCGCTGCGTAGCTGAATTTCGGAAAGCGCCCGCACGAGATCGTCAATGTGCTTTTCTGTGTGGGCGGAGGTGAAGATCATGCGCACAATCCCGCCTTCATCGAAGAGGGTCGCGCGCGGCAGGACCTCAACGAATATCCCGCGTCGGAATAGTGCGGCGGCGATCTCGTGTGCTACGTTAAGCTTTTTCGAAAGCATGACGACGATTGGGCTCGCGGCATCCAGTGGTGTCAACAAAACAGGGGCGGGGATGACGCCCTTAACTCGCTGCGCCATAGTGAGGATGCGCTCACGATCGGCAAGCTTAAGCTCGACCGCATTCAATGCCGCTTCTGTCGCAGCGGCAATTGCGGCGGGCAACGCGGCATCCACGGTGAGTGATCGTGATCGATTGATCACATAGTCAATCAGAGTCTTGCTACCGGCGACCGCCGCTCCGTAACAGCCGATGCCGAATGATAGATCGGCGACAAAAGCAAAGATGTTGCGCTGCACGGGGTGGTTTAGCTTGATCGCCAAAACCTCGCCGCCGCCGGCTCCGCGTGGACCAAGTATACCGAGCGCAAAGCTTTCATCGATAATCAAATTGCACTCGTACCTCGTTGCTGCGGCGTAGAGTCGCGACAGGTCAGCGGTTGCCCCGTTCACCGGTGATAGTGAATCAACAACGATGAAGCGGCGCCTGTGTCCCCTGGCAGTGCGCAACAGAGATTCAAGTGCAGAAACATCTTTAAATGTTTCTACGCTGGCATTAACCAAGTAGGCAGCGTCACTTGCCGGTGATTGCAGATGCTCATCGGCATAAAAAATATCACCTTCGGTGGCGACGGCTGTGACGAGGGACCACATCGCCTGATTGCGTGAGCTCAGCATGAGCGCCGACTCCGTCCCCAGGAAGTCGGCCAGGCGTTTCTCCGCGCTGAGATGTTGCACTGCCGTTCCCGTAACCGTGCGACTTGATCCCGGTGAAATGCCGCGCTCTTCAACCGTTATCTGCAGTGCGCGAGTTACCTCGCGTTGCGTGCTAATCGAGAGGTAATCCCAGGAGGAGAAATCAACTAGTTTCTTGCCGAGTATGTCGAGGCATCCATCCTGGCGTCCGAGGATCGGCATGCATTCGCGAAGACGCCCATGCAGCGCCAATTTTTCAAGATCATTTTTCAACTCAGCAAGTATCATCGCTCGGAGTGTTGTACTAAGTCTTTCAGCAACATCTCAATAACCCGGGGCGAATCCTTAGCATAGTCTTGGTTCTGCTCATGCTCCTAAGTCCTGGTCATTGTCAAATGGTCAATGATTTCAGCCAAGAACACGACAATGACTTCAGGCCAGAACCAAGACCAGGCCCAGGATCCAGGCACTTTCGCCCCGGGTTAATGAGCAATTACTTTCACGAAGCCCTTTTCTAATCCTTATGGTGTAGCTTTGATCGTCGTACTCATCAAGAAGCTTTCGATGAACAGATCGATCTCCCCATCGAGAACCGCGTCTGTATTTGAAGTTTCGCAGTCCGTACGCAGGTCTTTTACCAGTTTATACGGCTGCAAGACGTAAGAACGAATCTGGCTACCAAAATCAATCTGTTTGCGCACGCCGGTTATCTGGCGCATGCGATCCTCCTGTTCGCCCTTCTGGCGCTCGTACAGCTTAGCTTTAAGGATCTTCATCGCCATACTTTTATTCTTGTGCTGCGAGCGTTCATTCTGACAGGCGACGACGATGCCCGTTGGTATATGCGTTAAGCGCACCGCCGAATCGGTTTTATTAACATGCTGGCCTCCGGCACCGGAGGAGCGATAGGTGTCAACACGGAGATCGTTCTCATCGACGACAACATTGATCTCCTCTTCAATGTCTGGCGAAACGGCCACCGAGGCAAAGGAGGTGTGGCGCCTGGCGTTGGAATCAAAGGGGGAGATGCGCACCAGGCGGTGCACGCCGGTCTCGGAGCGAAGGTGCCCATAGGCGTAGCTACCCTTGATGAAGAGCACTACTTTTTTAATACCGGCGCCCTCACCTGGTTGGTAGTCGAGCTCTTCGATGCCAAACCCCTTGCGCTCGGCCCAGCGCACGTACATGCGTAGCAGCATCTCGGCCCAATCTTGGGCCTCGGTGCCCCCCGAGCCGGAGTTGATCTCAACGATGGCGTTCGAGCGATCAAATTCGCCACTCATCTTGAGGGTGAATTCATCTTTGGAGATCTCAGCCTCAAGGCTGGCAACGCCGCGCATAGCCTCGGCTTCAAGCTCCTTGTCTGCCGATTCACGGGCAAGCTCAAGCGTGGCCTCGCAGTCACCATGCATCCGCGTCAGGGTATTATATCGATCGACACAGGCCTGGTGCCCGGAACGCTCCTTCATTACCTCTTTGGCTTTATCGGCTTGATTCCACAGATCCGTGGTGCTGGACATGATCTCAAGCTCTTTTAAACGATCGACCTTCCCCGCAATGTCAAAGAAACCCCCTCAGGGCATCGATGCGTCCCTGCAGATCAGCGAGTTTAGATTTAAGGCCGGTTGGTTCAAAAAATGCTGGCATACTGCCATGGTAGCGGAAATGGTGGGAAATTCAAGCGGGGATACCTCTTTCTGTCATCCGTTATCAGCGATCTGTATTCAGCTTTCTGCTGACTGCATCAGCTGCCGCGCCTGGCAGCAGCAGACGGCCTTAGCCATAACGTAACTGCTCGCCCCTCATCGGCTAACGCTGACGTCAAACGTCTTACGCCGGACGTAAAACGTCGACGTCAGACGTCGACTCGACGGTGCTCGCCGGAGCCCGGCGTTAGACCTTGGACGTCAGCGTCATCGGTTCTAGATTCCTAGACCCTTGAAACGTGTACTAGATGAGTTGCATTTTCATAGTGATCTTCTAAATTAGACATTATTCATTCCGACTACCCGATTCAGCATAATCTTAAAGCACTATGAGCCCTTGGCCCTCAGGCCATACTCCGGATTAGGCAAAAGAGATTAGCCGCCAGACGGTCAAGCGAACTTATGGC
>CAIXSY010000202.1 GCA_903922175.1 uncultured delta proteobacterium
CAACACGGGGAATGGCTTAGAGCACCCTACTTTTCAATATGCACATATTTCATCGCCGCAGTATTGGCATTTCTCTTTGTTGTGATGCGCCCCTTTTGGACAGTAGTGATGTACGCTGTGTCACTTAGTCTGTGGCTTATTTTCGCCTGGTACTCTTTTGCAGCCCATACACTTCTAGCTGGCGGCTGCGTGGTTATCTGGTTGCCTATTCTTGTGATGGTCCTTAAGTTTCCCTATTGGGCCTTTGTGGAGGCTCAAATCTTTCGCGAGGTTAACTAGCTTCTGTCCAATGAGCAGGCATTATCCAGTCTGCATACTATTAAGTGTCGACACACACGCGACCCCCCGTCGCACTTCATTACTGGCAATATAAAGATACCCTAACCTTACCGCCCAATCAAATGAGCGCTACTGCAACATGCAAAATGATTAGCCCTGGATGTGATAACGCTCACAGGAATTGACTCACCTCTGCTCACCAAAAGTCAGCCCCCGCCCCGAGGAGCCACCTCGAAGCGGCTAATGGATTAACGTAGGAACTAAAGTTCTAATCTCGCTAGCCGATAATCTATATGGGAGTTGCCCGAGGTCGTTTGTATGAATAGCAATCAACCTGCTCAACGGAACAAATATCGGTTTGTCCTAGTGGCCATTACAGTCTGTGTTTCACTACTCATGTTACTTGGCGCTACTTCTATGCTGTGGAGTTCAAGTGACACGCGAAAGCCGTTTGATAATGAGCGCTTCTTGCGCGAGAGTCATGCCCATATCAACAACCCGAACGCCTCGTGTCCAGAGAGCTGGATAGCCTATAATCGCATGAAAGATGGGCAAGCAAACGAATACTCGTATCCCGTCTTTCCTCCATGGTATTACACGCCCAGAGGATATTCTTGAGTAAAGTCTGCCCATTATTAAGTTACACAAGCCACGTTCCGACATATTATCGGTCGCCCAAAAGAGCATAAGCGTATGATGATCTGTATTTGCTATGGTGTCTTAGGCGCTGCAGTTATCACAGCGGTTTTCTTTTTGTGTGAAAAATTCCAAGGTCCACACAGCATGGTAGGCCCAATCGGGTTCGAGACACGAACACAGGCTGTGCTTTCATATCTTTTAATTTTTGTTATTTTCGCCTGCTCCTTTTCCTGGGGAAACTACCGAGTTGCTGCACTTGAGCGGCAAGAACATGAGTGTCTTAGCACTGGCAAGGGGGCAACCCCATATTATGGAGAAGGAGTTGGATTTTGCTGCGGAAACATCTGTTCAGTCTCAAAAACCGCGCATATATGAGCCGCGCAGCATCATTGCGGGCATCGTCGAAACTTGGAATGGACTAAAATCTGCTTAAATCAATTTTACCGCCGGTACCGACCACGGCTTTCTCGGCTAAGGCTTCTTGTCCGTGCCTTCTGGGGCAATTTATCTATAAATGGCTGTCGCCAATTTTTGTGGGCAGTGCTGTAGAAGACAATTCTGTGAAAAATGCTTCAGAGGTGCCAACGCGTCCGCCCGTAGAGGATAAACCATGAGGTCCAATCAATTTGGTGAGCGCCGTAGGTAGCTGCTGATCCTCCCAAAAGATCCAACAGAAAACAGCCCTAGAGCGTCTCTTGTCATCATGAGTAGCCCCTAATGCGGAAAGCATCGAGAGAAGAAGACGTGTCCTTACACCGTTTATCGTATAAGAATCTACGCCCCAAATAACCTACAAAGTGATAACGTATCCCCCCTTGCGCCCGCGCCGTATGTAACATAACTTCCTTTATGTAACATACCAAAGATAGGTAGGGAATGGTAAAAAGCACCACACGAACACCGACAAACCGCATTGGAGCGAACTTACCTGCTACTATCTACGAGGCTGGGCCTAAGGTTGCAAAATCATTTCTGGAGTTTTTCACTGCTACCATAAGGAACAAAAACACTCGCGAAGCATACGGTAGAGATTGTGGCCGCTTCTTTGCCTGGTGCAAGGAGCACAGAATCGCCTTTGAGCGAGTAGAGCCTATGGTCGTGGCGGCATACATCGAAGAGATGCTTTGCAACTACCCAGGTGAAACGGTAAAGCAACACCTCTCCGCTATTAAAAAGCTGTATGACTTCCTTGTGATTAAACAGATGGCGCCGACCAATCCGGCGGCTTCGGTAAAGGGTCCGAGGGTTCATGTGAGCGAAGGCAAAACCCCTATTTTGTCATCCGAGGAGGTACGTGTACTCCTTTCATCAATAGACACATCCGAGCTTCGGGGTATGCGAGACCGCGCTGTAATAGCGCTTATGCTTTACACGTTTGCACGCGTAGGAGCTGTATCAAAACTAAAAGTATCTGATTTCCACCGTGTGGGAGATGATTGGCACATACGCCTCTATGAAAAAGGAAGTAAACAACGAGACTTGCCAGTAAATCCAGAGGCGGCAGCCTATATTTCTAGCTACCTTGAAAACGCCTCTCTTCGCACCTCCCCTACCCTACCTCTGTTTCAGACAATGCGTGGCAAGGCAAGTACGCTTTCGGGTCGGGCCATGCACCGAACGGAGATCTTTCGCATGATTAAGCGCCGCGCTCTTGCTGCTGGGCTACCGGCAGAGATCTGTTGCCACTCTTTTCGAGCCACAGGCATTACACGCTATATGGATAATGGCGGACGGATCGAACACGCCCAGCGCATCGCTGGACACGCCGATGCTCGTACCACAAAGCTTTACGATAGAAGCGAGAATGCGGTGCGGATGGAAGAAATGAAGAAAATTGAGTTCTAAGGCACCTCACATGAAGGCCCCTTTAGCGCAGTGATATTCTTAATTGCCGTTTCCGTTCATAGATCTCCTAATGTATGCGGTGCAGCTTACAGCAGTCTACCATGCTGAGTTACTCTATCAATTGTAATCTTACGTTTTGACGGCCATAAAAAAGTGCATGACGTGCAGGTTTATATCGCCACAAACGCTACGGAGTACGCCCATATCCACTATGGCAAAGCAATTGACAAAACAAGTACTATTCGGTTTGCAGAGCCTTGGCTAGGAGGGAGTATTTAATTTATAACTAGCATTGTATGCTTAAGAGTGCTCAATGGCAGTGGCTCATAATCCTATACTAAATAGAACTAAACTGTATAACCATACCAGATGAGAGAAAATGTTCTGTCTAGGATCAAATCTTAGAGGAAACTAAAATCCTGATTCCGTAATAGCAAGGAATCGACCTTAAGGTTAGTTCAATTTTTATTTGGAGCATTTATGAAAATATTCCTACTATGCATAGCAATAACAATGGTCCTTTCCGGCTGTAATTGTGGGCGAGCCGGCCGCTACGAGATAGTGCCCTGCGATAGGAAGCAACAGGTGGAAACTACGGGGCCAGTCAACGCTTATACCTGTATGCTAGATACGAAAACGGGAAATTTTTATCGCATTCTCAACGCGGGTGCTCCGCTTCCACCAACTAAGTGGATAAAAATCGCGGAAATCGAAGAAGTTCAGGCTCACTAGGCATGAGGATAAGCTCGTCACCAATTTCTGAATTGAGTTAAGTAACTCAAGTTCGCTGTACCCCCCCTTACCCTGCAAAACTTTATGACCGCACAGATGCCGAGTTGTGCCAGCTAGAGATCACGAATTCTGAGGAGGCCAATATGTTATTCTTACGCAACCCAAGAATTAATCACCTAATGCGCCCTCTTTTTTTACTTGGTGTAATTGCAGTGTTGGTAAGTTGTGCTACGCAGCCCTTGCCCTTCGCATACGAGCCACCGGGGTTTTTCTCTGGCTTACTGCATGGCTTCATCATTTTGTTTTCGCTAATCGGTAGCATCTTTACAGAATATCGAATTTACGCGTTTCCCAATTCTGGGTGGTGGTATGACTTTGGCTACTTTTTAGGAGCTGCTGCTTTTCTTGGTGGCAGTACCGCTCAATCACGGTAGGTGAATATCACCGAGAACTTCTTTTTTAGACCGCTGGTAGCTGTTAGAGCTTTACAGTACCGACGATAAAATTAGCCTTGAAGAGGAAGTGATGATAAGGATCTAAATCCCAACCCTGTCTTGCATATGGCTCTTGGCTACCAATTCTTCATCCCAAGTAAAGTCTCCTTTATTTAATTCTATGGAGCGTATTTCATATGATTAAGGGCACTATAGTTGAGGAGTTACTCAGGGAAGCCGTAAAAATCTGTTTTGACGAGTATCAAAAGGTTATCGAGCAAGGTCGGCGAAGCCCTGGAGGAAGCGCACCAAAAGCAAGCGCAGATTACGAAGAGCACGTGGTTCCCAGACTTTTTACTGTTAAAGAGTGGGTTCGAGTACATGGAACACCAGCAGAGGGTGGGCTACGTCGCCTTATATTTTCCGCGTCACAGAACGGCTTTGACAAATGTGTGCGTCGTATTGGCCGCAGAGTTTTAATTCACGAGGATGAGTTCTTTAAATGGATCGAGAGAACAAACTCGTCGGACGATGTTCGGCACCGATGAGGAGATTAGTCTTGCTGGAGGTAGAAAGGGTTCGCACCTGGCCTACCTTCCTACCCCCTCCTCCGGTGTGGGAAACTGTTACAACATTGGCTAGCTCCGTACCTCGGCTCATCCCCGCGTACGCGGGGAACACTTTCCCAATCAGACGCGAGAGTTGTTTTAATACTTGCCCGTCCTCGGCAACGGGCAAACCGGGCGTCCTTCTAAGTTCAAGAAAGAATACTCTATTTCAATCCACGTCCGTCCTCGCTGACGGGTGAATCAGCTAAGACATTGTCACAGAATTTGTTGATAGCGGCTCTGATCACTGAAGCACGCTGAAATATCTCAAGTGCTAGTTGGGTTTTTCTCAGTTTTTCTAGTTCAGCCTTGGAAAGATGTAGCTGAATCGCTACCATCCTTTCGCCCTTAACAGGCTGTTCTAATTTAAGTTTCTTGGCATCCGTCATAATTTATCGACCTCGACTCGGAACATACTCCGCATATATCGTATATGTCAATATTTAATTAGTGAAGGGGGGTTTTCAATACACGCCAATCATCGCTGATGGCCGAATCCGAGTATTACAGAGTAGCGGCCATTGCGTTGTGTGGTGCTGTAGCAGGGGCCAGTATAGCGGCGGCTTGGAAATCTGCCTCTTCATGGTGTAAGGTAGTTTCATTTAGCTAGTGCTTAATTGATTAAATAATGGCGATCTGGAATTGGCAAAGCATGTCATGTATGTTGCATGGCACGGATGGCACGAGAAATACAATTACGACGAGGCGACCGCGAGAAGCTGGAGGCGATCTCAAAAGGGCGAGCCGAGAATGCTACGTTAGCAAAGCGAGCAGCGATGATCTTGGGTTGCGCCGATGGAGTGCCTCTCGTGGATATTGCCGAAGAGCTCGGATGTTACCCAAACAAGATAATTGTGTGGAGAGAGCGCTATCGCGAGTTGGGTATGGCTGGGCTATCCGATAAGCCGCGAGCCGGTAGACCCTACAACCAGCCGCGCACAGAAGTTTTGTTGAAGATAAAAGAGCTACTCAAAGAGCCCCCACCCAAAGGACGTGGAGCCTGGACGGGCGCGCTAGTTGCAGAGCGCCTACGGATGAACCCGCACACAGTTTGGCAATACCTCCGAAGGGAGGGGATCTGCCTCCACCGCAAGCGCTCGTGGTGCGTGAGCACTGACCCTGAGTTTGCCAAGAAGGCAGCGGACATTATCGGGCTATATCTGAATCCACCAATAAATGCCCTTGTTTTATCCGTTGACGAGAAGCCTTCGATGCAGGCTATTGAGCGCCAACAAGGGTATGTGCTCGCACAAAATAAGAAAATTGTTCGAGGCTACAAGAGTACCTACAAGCGCCACGGGACGCTTAATCTTTTTGCCGCGCTCGAAGTGCACACCGGTAAGGTGTTTGGACAAACCACGGAGCGCAAGCGACGCGAAGACTTTCTTGCCTTCATGGACCTTACGCTAGCAGATTACTCGGGGGACCAGGCGGTGCACGTAATCCTCGACAACTATTGTACGCATAAAAAAATAGATGCTTGGCTCGCTGCGCACCCCAATGTGTTCTTCCATTACACGCCGACCTCGGCGAGCTGGCTTAATCAGATAGAGATATGGTTCGGCATCCTTGGCCGCAATGCACTTGATGGCTTCTCGGCGATATCCCCTCAGAAGCTGGCAGAGCAGGTGCATGCATTTATTCAACTTACCAACAAGAATCCGCATCCCTTTAAATGGCGTAAGCGGGCAGTTAGAGGCTCGCAGCTCAGAAATACTATAGATAATTTAATCAATTAAGCACTAGTACCGCGAAGGTATGCAAAGTATAAGAAATGGTAGCACAAGCGGGATAGCACATGAGCCTAGACCTCTGCCCTCCTATTCAGTACCCGGCTTACCGTACTGCTGATAAATAGCTTCCAGAAACTTCTCTTTTGTCAAAGCTCCAGCCATTTTGCAGATCTCTCCCATGTGAGGAGAAAAATTAGCTGAAAGGATCCATTTTATATAAGACGGGTCGGCTTGTGCTGCGTCCCAAACGGGCTTGCCACTCAACTTCCCAAAGCGAAAGACAGGAATCTCATTCTCCCACTGAATATGATTTGAAAAACCCACCCACTTTGAATCAAACGTAAATTTTGATAACTCATCGTAAGAGGCATCTTCTATGTTAAACGCCTTCTTCATGCCCTTAAATACGGCCACTGTTGCTGTCACATCGGCCGCTGCCGAGTGCGCATCGTCAAACTCACCACCTACAAAATTCCTATACGCAGAAGAAAGGTCTCTTCTTTCATAATGACGCCAAATCCTAAACGGGTCGACAATCTTTTTTTTCGAAAGATCTAATGGCAAAAACTTATTCCTAGAAAGCTCAGCTTGAAGCATCTCAATATCAAACATCACGTTATAGCCGATTAACACTTCGACTTTCTCGAAGATCTCACGAATGCCCTTTCCTAGCTGCAAAAATGTGGGGCAGTCTTTAAGATCTTCTGCAGTAATCCCATGAACGGCTGTTGCCCCAGGACTAATAGGAACACTTGGCTTTATTCTTCTTGTCTTTATCGACGAGCCTTCCTCAAGACCTTCTTGGACGCTTATTTCAATTATTTGGTCTATCCGCGGGTCCGTGCCGGTTGTTTCGGTGTCGAATACCAAAACAAGCGGAGCGGTTAAGGACTCATTATTTGTCATAGAGGAAATGTAGCATGATTAACGACTTTGTCACGCGCAAAACTTCTGAGGCCTTGGGCTTGAGCAATTAAATAGCTATTTTCTTTCGTCTACTAACCCAACAAGTGGGCATATTAAGCCTCCGTAAAACATCTGCCTTACTGAAATGACCACGGAGGCCGGGCACGGGGTAGGCTCATAGCATCTTCTAACATACACCCACCGTACCTTTGTATTTACTCGCTCTGTTCGACAGCGTATAACCACCGTCTATCTCTTGTTTGTTTGTTAATGGGCCTGAAAACTCTATTCACAGTATGAATATTACTCTATACATCCTTTTTGCCACGGTACTGGGAACCCTGATCGGCTGGCTGTTTCGTTCACTTAAGCCTGCGGCGCCCGATACACGGGTCGAAGAGGAGCTGCGTCAACAGCGGGGCTCACAAGATGAAGAATTAACTCGACTGCGTAACGAACTCACCTTGGTGAGCTCGGCTCGTGCTGCGGCGGACTCCGCAAAAGCAGCTGCCGATAAAGCTCTCGGCGAACAGCGCGAGTCACAGCAGCAATTCAAAACCGAAGCTGACGGCATCCGCGCAGCCTTAACGCAGGCCACAAGTGATCTGGCCTCGGTTCAAGCCCAGCTCGCAGCGGACCGAAAGTCCTGGGCGGAGTCTCGGAGCGAGTGTGAGCATATCAAAGCGGTTTCTTCACAACTACAGGAACAACTGCTCGTTCTCAAGAAACGTAACGGAGAGCTAGAGGCCGAAGTAAAATTCCTTAATGAGCGCCTCACAACGGAAAGGCAGCAGATCGAGACGGTCCAGGCTAAGTTTCGCACCGACTTCGAAGCCATTTCGAACAAGCTCCTTGTCGACAATACCAGCCGTTTTAATCAGCAATCCTCGGAGAGCTTGGAGAAGTTACTTGCTCCGCTCAAGGAAACCTTTGGTGAGTTCAAGACCAGCCTCGAAACGACGCGAAAGGAAACCGCCACTCACAGTGCATTACTGAAGGAGCAAATCGGCCGTGTGGGCACTGAGGCAGAGAATCTTTCGAAAGCGCTCAAGGGTGACGTAAAGGCGTTGGGCAATTGGGGGGAAAACATGTTGGACCAGATTCTTGAAAGATCTGGATTGCAATCCGGCCTGCATTATCGACGCCAACAGAGTGCAAAAGATAGCGAAGGCGACCAGCGTTTCCTGGACGTCATCGTCGAGTTACCTGAAAAGAGGAACCTCATCATTGACTCAAAAGTTTCACTTCGCAGTTACGAAAATGCGGTTAACGCCACGGATGAGGCGGCACGAGCCTTGCAACTCGACCTTCATGTTGAAGCGGTACGTAACCATTTCCATGGGTTAGGCATCAAGCGATATCAGGATGTCCATGGCATCAACGCTCCGGATTTTGTTTTGATGTATGTGCCAATTGAGGGAGCGTTTTCCGCCGCCGTCGGGCATGACGCAAAGCTCTGGAGCGATGCTCTCGAAAGCAATGTAGTCCTCATTACGAATTCGACTTTGCTGGCAACTTTACGCACCGTGGCACACGTATGGCGTCTAGCGGACCAACAAAAGTACGCGATTGAAATCGCTGAGCGCGGCGGAAAACTCTACGACAAATTTGTCGGATTCATTGAAGATCTCCAAGACGTGGGTAAGGCCCTCAAGATCGGCCAGGTGGCCTTAGAAGCTGCAACAAACAAACTCCATACCGGCACAGGGAACCTTGTCCGTCAGGCGGAGCAAATGAAAATTCTCGGAGCGAAGGCTGTGAAATCATTACCACCCGCTCTCGTCGAAAATGCTACAGCACCAGAACCGTCAAATGGCAGCACGGCTTTACAAAAGACCTGAATACGAATTGCACTCGGCGAAGCCTATCGTGATATGGTCTGAGTGTGTCATGCCCAAATGGAGTGGAGGAGATAGAAGCTGATACGGAGCATTGATCATGGAGCTAGGAAAAATGGTCAATATTAGAAAAACTCCAAAACATTAACCTAAAATTCTTACCGTTTATCAACATGATTGAATCTATTACCATTGCCAGCATTGCGACTTTCGGCAGCACTCCTGAAGCTTTTAATGGTTTGTCCAAATTTAATTTCATTTTCGGTTCTAACGCAACAGGTAAGACGACCGTCAGTCGTGTGATCGCAGAGGAAGATAGTTTCCCAAACTGCAAGGTGACATGGAAAGGAGGAACGAAGCTCCAACCGATGGTCTATAACCACGACTTTGTTGAGAGAAACTTTAATCAGTCGGTTGACCTGAAAGGCGTGTTCACTCTTGGCGAAAAGCATGTCGAAACTCTCAACCAAATCGCCGCTGGCAAAATCGATCTCGACTCACTTACAGCGAAAATAGAGACCCTGACGCGGGGATTACAGGGGGACGATGGGACCGGCGGGAAGAAGGGCGAACTGGTAGTACTTGAGACTGTATTCAAAGATAAGTGCTGGGCGTTAAAGCAGAAACATGACGTCAAGCTACAAGGTGCATTTGAAGGATTCCGTGGAAGCGCAGAGAAATTCAAGACCAAGATCCTTCAAGAGTGTGGTTCAAATTCTGAGACACTGACCACCTTGGCAGAATTGGAGAAAAAGGCGGAAACGGTATTCGGCTTGGCACCGACTTCTGAGCAAACCATTCCACCCATCCAAATGGCTGGGATCATTGCGCACGAAAACACTGCAATCCTCAAGAAGCGCGTTATTGGTAAAGAGGACGTCGATATCGCGGCGATGATCAAAAAACTCGGCAACAGCGACTGGGTCCGAGAGGGCAGGGCATTCTATGAGGCGAATCAGAGCGTATGTCCGTTTTGCCAAAAGAGCACAACTCAAGTGTTTGCGCAGAGCCTGAATGAGTATTTTGATGAGACCTTTGTGAAGGATAGTAAGGCGATCGATGACCTCGCTACGAACTATTCAGCTGACTCTGCTCGACTCCAGCAGCAAATTGCGTCGATCATCGCGGCTGCGTCCAAGTTTCTTGATCTTGAGAAGCTGAAGGTAGAGAAGGATCTCTTCGACTCCAAAATTACCATTAACATTCAAAGACTTGCCGGGAAAAAAAAGGAACCAAGTCAGGCTGTTGAGCTAGAATCGATCAGTAATGTGCTAGCGACGATCAACACGCTGATCGAAACCGCCAATGTTCTTGTGGCTGAGCATAACAAGACGGTGGCTAACATCTCTCAGGAGCGCAACACGCTGACTTCTCAAGTGTGGAAGTTTATATTGGAGGAATTGAAGGCAGACCTCGCCACTTACAAAAACTCACGCGATGCCTTGAACAAAGCAATCACGGCCATGAGCGGCGAGATCACAACGATGACAAGGGAAAAGGCGAGCAAGGCTACTGAAATTCGTGTACTTGAGAAACAAACGACGAGCATCCAGCCGACGATTGATGGGATTAACTCGTTGCTTTTATCCTTTGGTTTTCAGGGTTTTTCGCTCGCAAAAGCAGTTAACGGCTCGTCCTACAAACTCGTTCGGCCAAACGGTTCGGATGCAAAGGCCACTTTGAGCGAGGGAGAGAAAACTTTCGTCACGTTCCTTTACTTTTACTATCTATTGAAGGGAAGCGACTCAGACAGCGGGATGACCACCGATCGAGTCGTCGTTTTTGACGATCCGGTTTCGAGCCTCGACAGCGATATCTTGTTCGTCGTTGGAAGCCTCATCAAAGGGATATTCGATGAGGTTCGCCTGGGGACAGGGCACATCAAGCAAGTGTTTGTGCTCACCCACAACGTTTATTTTCACAAGGAAATAACGTTCAACAAACACCGGCGTGATGTAGCAATGAATGAGGAAACATTTTGGGTTGTTCGCAAACCGGGCCTGATATCGAAAGTAGATAAGCATCTAACAAATCCAATCAAGACTTCATACGAGCTGCTGTGGACAGAGGTGAGGAAGCCGGACCGCTCAAACCTGACGATTCAAAACACCCTGCGAAGAATACTAGAGAATTACTTCACGATTCTTGGTGGAATTGACTCAGACAAAATTTGCGGAATGTTTGAGGGTAAGGACAAGATGATCTGTAAGTCCCTATTCTCGTGGGTGAACGACGGATCGCATCACGCGTACGACGATATCTATATTTCGATTGATGACTCGACGGTCGACACCTATCTTAATGTGTTCAGGGCTATCTTTGTCAAGTCGTGCCATTTAGCTCACTACGAAATGATGCTGAGAAACTCCATCGTGGCAGAGCCTGCGGCGGCAACCGCATGAGTATCAACTAAAGAAAGAGCGCATTTAATTCCTAAGCACCTTCCGTAAGGAGCACGACCTCGCGCTGTTATAAGCTAGAGGCAATTACGTGGAACAATTTCATATTTGTAACTAGCGATAATATATGATTATCGCTGGTTAGGGGGCTTAAATGCCTATCTACATAGGCTTTCATTTTCGCGAATGAGGAGAACAAGCACTATCTCTTGTCCGGTGAACATCGCTTCAGAATCCGCTTCCAGCCGTTTCTTGCTCCCACAGCTTCTTTAAGCAGAGCTATAAGTTCGTTTTTACCTACATACCCAGCGGGTAGCTTTACCTTGCAGCTGTACTCCTCGATTGACGAAAGACGCTCCTTGCGCGTAGCGCCAAGGGTAATAATGCGGCTATAAACCTCGCAGGCGTAAGCAAAAAGCTCACGCTTATTAAAATCCAGGAGCAGAAGCCATTTATAACCTCGGCGGGGGAGTGGAAGCCCCGCAGCATCACGCCTGATGTTGTGGAAAGTGTGAGCAGCTTCATGCACGAGAAAATCCGCAAAAGGGCACTTCTCATAAAAATAGTCGGTTGAAATGTAGCATTTATCGCCGCTACTCATGCCAACGACGGGGAAGCGCTTGCCATCAAGACCTTTTAGGTTAAGGCTTTCGAGGTATATGTTTGCAAGCGTCCACGCGGTGTGAGGGAAATGCTCGTCGATAATCGCCTTTTCAATGCCTTGCGCAGTAAGGAAGACCATTGCCCGCTCTAGAATACCCTGGATTACCGGCTGCTCGTCGGGCGGGAATAAACCCTGCACCATTGGAGCAACACGTTCGCGCGTATAGGCGATGAGATCTAAGTTATCAGGAACAGCCGGAGGAGTTTTCTTTCCTGCTCGCCGCTTAAGTTCGGCAAGCAGAGCCGCTTGCAGACCTTTGCTCTGAGCTTGGTAGCACTCAAGTGCATGTTGGCCCGGCCAGGCGCTCGCGTAGGGATTAGCCTGGCCGGTCCGAAGGTACTTTTTTATTTCCTTTTCCATATCCGAGGTCATAGATTCCGTTGCGTGGCTCTAAATTTTCCCTTCTTTTATCAGTTCGGTCGAGGATTTGCCCGTCTGCACCTTAAAATATGGCACTCGGGCGGCGGCCAGAGCGTCCTTGATTCGCTCTACCTGCTTAGGTGACGTGTTTTGAGGTATTTCGGTGATGTCGAAATATTCTATTCTATCGGACTCCTCGGTTAAGGTGAGTGCACCTCCGATAGGTGCGCATTCAAACGAGAACACGACTTCATCCTTGTCAGGTTTGCTATAGACACCTATTAGCCTCGATACCTCGACTTTAAGGCCCGTTTCTTCTTCTACCTCTCGCCTGACACAGTCCCAGGGGGACTCGCCCGGCTCAACACCACCACCGGGAAGGTTCCAGAGATCAAAGTCTCGCCGATGACAGAGAAGCACTCGACTTTTGGCATCCTGAACGATCGCGAAGGCGGCAATTGAAAAATTCTTAGCCATGCCATCAATAGTATTAAAATGGGCGAAGTCCAGCAATGCGGGTACGGATCTTCGGAAAAACCGGCTGAAAGTTTCCTATCCAACGCTGGCGGAGGATTTTCTCGAAAAGTTGCCTACGCCAATACCCAGTTTATTGTTCAATCCTCTAAGAAGTTTCTGAAGCAGCCTCACCTACGAGGCGCGACAGCCGACAACGATACCATTCCCAGGGAGCTAAGCAAATTGCCGAGGAGCCTGGGACACACACTCCTAGATCGGACCAAGATCCGCGGAGAGGAGACAACAGAGCATGCTCAATCGGGCCGATCTTACAACGGTTCGTTAAACCATCATCTCTGGAGCGATATCGAAAGGCGATTTTAACACAATTGTTTATGACATCCTCAAAATCCGTCCATCGATCTTTGCGCCGACCAGTCAAATTCCTTGCGATCCGAGGAACTCGCCAGAATTATTTCTTTCCACAGTTCCAGCTACATCAATAGGCGTGAGCGCTTACAGGCGAGTGAAGTGCGGCAAAAGAATGGCGCTCATCAGGAGCAGGCCCACATAAAATGAATCTGACTGGGCCACAGAATAGAGTTGGTCATTTTAAAACGCACTCGATCGCCTTGTGAAATTTGCACTGACGCCGAGGCAGCACAGCCCAAAGCAGAACCTGATATGGTGCAATTAAGCGGGGTATCGGAACCATTAACCTGTAACGTGAATTTGCGGTACCCGGTGGTTGAAGGAGGGCCTAGACTATAGACAAGCTTTGTAGTCAACGACGAAGCCACACAATTTATTGGCATTACTGCATCCATGAGGGCATCAATATTGACACCGAGAGAAGTTGTGGCATTCAAATTAGCGCCAGCAATCTGAAAATATGACACGGGCGACGAGCCGGCGCTTTCAGTATTAACCATGCCGTAGAAAGTCCCCGAAGGTGCCCTGACTCCTGAAGTACCTGATGAACCTGGCAACCCTTGATCGCCCTTGTCACCTTTGGGGCCCGGTATGCCTGGATCCCCTTTTTCACCCTTGAGTGTCGAAGATGTAGATTTCAATAAGGAGTTGAGTTTGTTCAATGACAGGATAGAATCGCTACTAGCGCATCTTGGCTTAACGCTTATAGATCCATTTCGTGCGATACAAACTTTTTGGGGTGCCGCAAATGCGATTGATGGAATCAAGAGGGCGAATAACAGGATCTTATTCATAGGCCTTCACCTGGTTAAAATAGATATCGAATAATTGGCGCATCGAGCACCTTTTTTGTCATTCTAGTTATTATACTATCTGTAGTATATAGGACTTTGCTTCAAGAGAAGGCACTGCTTGGGCTTTATATGTTACCCGCCACAGAAATTGATGCTTTTGGCTGAGATCTGAATCACACTAATTGATGCTGCCTCGCAACTACCTGTATTTACACAGGCCTCAAAAAACCAAATGACCGTTCTGCTCTTCACGGTAATTGATGGGCGAACCAAGCGACAGTACATGGAGGCTCACAACTTACTGGATTTATTATTCCTCACTTCATGACTTCTCATGATAGAGGCGTAAAGGGCAGCAGCGGTTCCCG
>CAIXSY010000203.1 GCA_903922175.1 uncultured delta proteobacterium
GAGTTTTTCTCCTAAGCTTGGCCTTGGCCATTTACCCTTAGATTTGGGCTTAAATGTAAAAGTCGATGTCGAAGAGGATGAGGCCACGGCCAAGCAGGAGTTCATGACCAAGTGAAAAAACTTTCTGGTCGGGGTACTAGTGCAAGCTGACGCTCACGTTTATCCTCCCACACTTACCCAGCAATTACCTTCACGGGTAACGGCGACAGCCCAAGAAGATACTGCGCCACTAAAGAGGACTAGCGGGGCCAGCCCCGCTAGCGAGGTACCACACTACAACCTCGTTGCCTAACTGCGCCAGACGCCGGCGCGCTCCGTCGACAACTTCCGGCAACGAGACGGCGGCGACGGCGGATGGCTCCGCACTGGCTAAAACTCTTCGACGACACGCCTTCTCGCGCGGAATTAAAAGCGCCGGGTCGCTCTCCGTGTCCACTTTCCAGCCCCTTTTGGTCGGCTCGTTTCTCCAATAGGTCATCTGCCGCTTCGCAAAGCGCCTTGTGTGCATAGCGATCTCCTCGGCGAGCTTGGCATATGGCAGCCGACCTTCGAGATAGGCCACCGCCTGTAGGTACCCCAGGGTCTTTAGTGGCGCGACATCACAGCCATAGCGAGCGAGTAGGGCCTCAGTCTCAGCCACGAGTCCTCGGTCGAGCATCTCTACGGAGCGCCGATTGATGCGCTCGTAGAGCACCTCGCGCTGAGGACAGACCACGATGACCAGTGCGGCATGGCGCAGCTCGGTAAATCCGTGCTGAGCGCGAAGCTCGCTTGCGCTCGTCCCCGACTCAATTGCAGTCTCAAGCGCTCTTGAGACACGAAAGCGATCGTGTGGATGAAGCCGTTCGGCACTTAACGCATCGAGGCTACGAAGTTCGCTATGCAGCTCTTCGTCGCTCAGTGACTTAAGCCTTGCTTGCAGTGCCTCAGACCCGCGCACGAGGTCTGCCAGTCCATGAAGAAGTGCGGTGAGATAAAGGTTCGTCCCGCCGACGAGAACGGTCTGCCTACCACGCGCAACTATCTGCGGCAAAACGCTTTCGCTGTCACGCACAAATTGGGCGGCACTATAACGTTCGTTTGGATCACAGATATCCAAAAGATGGTGCGGCACGAGCGCGCGCTCGGCCGCACCAACCTTGGCCGAGCCGATGTTGGCTCCGCGGTAAATCTGCACCGAGTCAAGACTCAGAATCTCTCCCGGAAGCTCCTGCGCAAGTCGCAGCGCAAGCTCACTCTTACCTCCCGCCGTTGGGCCGGCGACGACTAACAATGGAGGCAAAAGAGATTGCGGCATAGCATCATCCACGAATTCCCATATTCACACAGAGGCGCGACATGTCTTTATATAACTGTTTACTAGGTATTAGCTTTATGATAATTTGATCTTATGAACGCCACAATCACCGCTCTATTTACAAACTTTTATTGGTTCTACACAACTACTAAACGGAGGCGGTGATCTGTATTTATTTGCAAGAACTCAAAACCCGCCCTTTGGCGGGTTTTTTTTTGCCTTTTTTTATTCGCGAGCACGATTATGCAGAAAGTAACGATTATCGCAGGCCCATGTTCGGTGGATGATAAAAACATCAACGAGATCAAAGAGATCGCCGAAATCACCGTTCGAGATGGCGAAAAGCTTAAGAAAGCGGTGTGGGGAACTAGAGTGGTCGGCCTAAAGTCACGCACAGGTTGGAACCCTTCGGGATTCGGCATGGGAATGGATCATGAGGCCATCATTTCGGCTCTGAGCACTGGAGACGCAGATGCGATCTGGCCCAGCATGCAGATCGCCAAGCAGATCGTCACCGAAACCGGCTTAGCCGTAGCAACCGAGATCATGTTGCAATCGGTACAGCTGCCTCTTTACGAGAAGATCGGCATTCCAAACGGGAAGCTGCTGGCCTGGAATCCAGCAACTAACCAGCTGGGCTGGCCGATCTTGGAAACAGCCATGATCGCTAAAAGAAACAACTGGTTGGTGGGCCTAAAGAATCCTAAGTGGATCGGCGAACACCTCAACATCGTCGAAGATCCGGCGTATACGAAAGAGACCTCTTTTGAAAAACAGTGGCAGGGCTCCGTCGACTACGCTAGTCCGGCTGATACCATCGTCCTGATTCACCGTGGGGTCGATGTCCCGGATAAGGGCATATACAGGAGTCCTGTGGTGCACCAATCGGCCAAACGGGTAAAGAACTCTGCCAAACGTAAATATCCGAATAAGGATATTCGGTTGTTCTTCGACCCGAGCCACAGCCTTGGTCCGAAGATGAGAGAGCAGATCCCTGCCGCTATTGTCGATGCTCTGAAATTAAGAAATGGAGAGGAGTACCTTTATGACGGGTTGCTGGTAGAGACCGGAACGTCGACGACAGATACCGAACAGCACATTACGCTAACGGAGCTGCGCAAGGTCATCGACGAGATCGCTAAGTTCAGAATTATCATGGAGAGAGAATAATATGAATCTGTCAGAGATAATTCCCTGGGGGCGGTCGTTCGCCGAATATCGCGAGATGTTCGAACTCGATAAACACGAGATGAACATGAAGATCCTGGGCTGCGGCGACGGCCCCGCCAGTTTCAATGGTGAAGCGAACGGCTGCGGCAGCCGTGTCGTATCCTGCGATCCGATCTATCAATTCAGCGCCACGGAGATAGCCACAAGAATTGAGGCCGCGCTCACCATCGTACGCGAGCAGCTTGAAATGACTAAGGAGAAATATATTTGGAGTCGCTTTACCTCTGTTGACGGCCTATGCGCCGATCGGATGCACGCCATGCAGACGTTTCTCCATGACTACCCCCATGGACGTGAGGAGGGAAGATACATAACAGGATCGCTTCCCCAACTGCCATTCGAAGATCGGGAGTTCGATCTGGCGTTGGTGTCACACTTTCTTTTCCTCTACTCCAAGCAGCTCTCTCTTGAGTTCCATCATGCCGCGCTTAACGAGCTATTGCGTGTGGCCGATGAAGTACGAATCTACCCCCTGGTCACCTTGGAGGGAGAAGACTCGGTTTTTCTAGCACCAGTCATCGAGATGCTCGCCCAAAATCCCGGAATCTCCTGCGAGAAGGTGAAAGTCAGCTACCGTTTCCAACGTAATGCCGAATACATGCTGCGCATTCGAAAGACTACTAACCGGGCTCTACCTCAGACCGACGAGCGTTGATCTGTAATCTGCTTTCAGAGATCTGCTGGCAGCTTACCGCTGACTGCATCTGATGCAGCTGCAGCTTTCGGCCGCAGCCCACGGCCTTAGCCGTCTTGTCCTACGTAGCACTTGCCGCGAGGCAAGGCGAAGTAGGAAGCGCCACCAGGAATCTAGTAGATGGTAACTCCCCTTACCTTTAATTGCCTTCAACTAAGCACCAGGAATCTAGTAGATGGTAACTCCCCTTACCTTTAATTGCCTTCAACTAAGCCCAGCGAACTTATTGAAACTGCTCATTCCTTATTCTCCCCGCCGTTTTTTAATCAGAAAAGAGCGCGAGGAGGAAACTTTCCAGCCAAATCCTCGATACATAAGGTGTATGCCGCAAGCACCTCGACAAATAAAAAGTAACCACCTCTACGA
>CAIXSY010000204.1 GCA_903922175.1 uncultured delta proteobacterium
GCTCCTTAGTCTGCTGCGCCGTACTCTCGCCCACAAGGGCATCACTACCTCAATCGCCGGAATGGTCAGCGCTCTCGCCGATATTCGTGAGGTAACTTTGATGTATCCAGCCCCGCCACAGGAGAAAAAGCTTTTTGTCCGAAGCACGCTCTCAACTATGAGCGACCTTCAGAAAGAAATATTTTCGACACTTAATCTCCAGCGCTACTCAGCCGCTTGATTTTCGCCAGGCTGTCCGACTCTAGCAGATTGCCGCTAAAGTACCCCGCTTAGGTCATACGCCTCTAGGCTCGAATCGACCCATTCTATCAGGCGATTCCGGATAAATTGCCCTGAGCGCGGTAAACTCGGGCTAGGTCGCCACCCAATTGCGGAAAATAGCGCATCGAGGTCTCGGGGTGTGGGGAGGATGCCGACTTTGACGTCGAAAGGTGCTGGTGTAGGCGAACGAGGAGGGTTCTGCATAAATAAAAAAGTTTACCTATAGTGAACGGGTATAATCTCTGGCCGAGCAGCGGCTCTATACCCGTCCACAACTAGGCGTTGTCATACACGACAACGCGCTGCTGCTTTGCCCCATACATCACTCCATCCTGAGGATGCTTTCGACCCACCTGGGGCTCAATCGAGAGTAATCCACAAAGCTTGTGCGCACGATATTGTTCGTTGATAAAAATCCGTACCCACGCCGCCAGCTCGTCGGTCAGGGGGATGATTTTCTCCTGAATAGAGAGGAAGGCTTTTTGATATTCACTTGATGTCAGCATTGCTATCCTTTGCATAAAACATACGTACTCCAACCCTACCTCAATTCAGCAAATCAGCTTAGCCAGCTGGCACCAAAATAAACTTGATGCCGATCGAGTCGCAAAACTCTTTAAACTTCGTCATCTCCGCTTGAGAATCGAGAAGGGGCTCGCCTCCCCTGCGCACACATCCAGGCGCCCACGTAAGTGTCGAGCCAGTTGGTAAATTCTTCAAATGCTTTTTCAATCCATCAACAGTGTTGAAGGCTACAACCCCATTGATGACGAATACATACTGCCTGCTCGCTCCTGAATCCGCGACCATTGCCTGCGTCAAGGTCAGAGCCTCTGGATCGCGCTTCTTATCCTGCGCAACGGCAGACAACGTCATTAAACCAAGGATAATGGGCACAAGTAGTCGTTTCATCTCTTTTATCCGCTGATTGTTAGCAATCCTACTTATACTTCTATCTACAGCTCCACGAATCAACACAAAACTCATCGCTAACCATAATCGTAACTAGTCAGCATGTTTCTTACCGAAACAGCGAGCGTACAGATTAGAGTAGCTGCTCAATAAGTGTGGGTAGGAGAAACGTGAACGTGCTCGTGGTCGTGAACGTGGTCGATGTAACTAGCCGATTCAGCACACTCTTCGACCGCGACCACGAGCACGACCACGTTCACGAATTATTAAGTTACCCGGGGTTAATGAGCAGTTACAGATTAGACATCTAATCCACTGATATTACTAGCTAATTGCCATATACATATGCAACATATATAAATAACTTGTTATTTACATATATAACATATATAGATAACACAATGGACAGAGCAGCCTTGGCAAAAGTTCTTCATGATCAGCACGATGAGTTTCAACGCACTAAAGTTGAGGTGCAGCGATTTGTGGACCTAGAGCCACACTTTAAATCTCTTAAGCATGTCTCTGTCATAACCGGTGTTCGTAGGTGCGGAAAATCTACCCTTTTGAAACAGATATGTTCCAAACTTCCCTCGGCCGCCAACATCTTCTACCTTCGTCTAGATGATCCCCGGTTATCGACATTCCTGGAAAGCGATTTCGAAACAGCCTATGCAATCTGGCTTGAGGAAATTAGAAGCAGCGCAGATCAGCCCTCTTACCTGTTCTTTGATGAGGTACAGAACGTAGATTCTTGGGAACGGTGGATAGACTATTTTTCTCTGCGACCACATACAAAGGTTTTTGTCACCGGCTCCAATTCTAAGCTCTTAAGCTCCGAATTCTCCACTTTCCTAACAGGACGGCAACTTCGGTTACACCTTACGCCATTTTCGATGAACGAAATCTTACATCTGCATTTCGCCGATCCGCAGTCAATAACACAGATGCGCTCATCTCCAGAGGGCCAAGCGGAATTTCAAAAATTGTTTACTCAGTTTAATTTATTCGGTGGCTTTCCACGTGCCTACTTAGACCGCAACGCAGCAATACTCCCCGACCTTTACGACGATATTTTGAGGCGTGATATCCTCCCTCGCTCTAAACGCGCAAGACCAAGATCTCTCATCGAGCTGGCGCGAATTCTCGCCACAGAAAGTGGGCGATTGTTTAACCGCTCCAATGTGGCGCCTATCATTAATGTCAGCGGACCTTTAACGGTGGGAAAGTATTGTCAATTATTCTGTGACGCTTTTCTCTTCCAAGAGATTCGGGCTTTTTCTCCATCACTGAGGAAACAGCTTAGAAGTCTTTCTAAATTCTACTGTATCGACCATGCATTGAGTCGCGAGGTCGGCTTAGGATTTGCCTCGGGAGATTCGGCACAACTTGAGATCATGGTCTTCAACGAGCTTTCTCGCCAGCGGAATTCAATCTTTTATTGGAACTCAAATAAAGGATACGAGGTCGACTTCTTGGTCGTACAAGGTGGCAAACCAGTGACCGCGATACAGGTAGCCTACAGCGTGGACAACTCCTCAACGAGAGAGCGAGAAGTGAGGGCGCTTTTGGCAGCGAAGAAAGAGCTTGGAATACAGCACCTAATAATAATTACAAATAGTACAACGCAGGAGTTAGAGATTGATGCGACGAGAATCAAGGTAGTGCCTTTTCTTGAGTGGGCGAGTGGAAAAACCCCTGGTACCAAAACCCCTAGTACAGTGTAGCTTTATATATCCTGAGGGAGAGAAAGGCCATTACTGAGAATCGATAACGCTGACGTCTAAGGTCAAACGCCGGGCTCCGGCGAGCACCCTCGAGTCGACGTAAGACCTCGACGCTTTACGTCCGGCGCTAGACGTTTGACGTCGGCGTTAGTCGACGAGTGTACCTTGCACCAAGGTATGGTTGAACCGACCCGCGCATTCGCGCGGAAGAGAGGGTCGAGCATCCTGTAATCTGCTATCTGAGATCTGCAGTCAGCTATCTGCTGTCTGCATCAGATGCAGCTACTGCTGCAGCCGACGGCCTTAGCC
>CAIXSY010000205.1 GCA_903922175.1 uncultured delta proteobacterium
AGCCAAACACATTCAAAGAAACACAGTCAAACCGGAGGTTTGTCCAAAATGTATTCAACGCTCGCATTTCATCAAAAGCTGTCGGGATTTCCCAAATTTCAAATGTGTTTGGCTAGAATCTCGCTTCGAAAATGCAACTCACCTAGTACACGTTTCAAGGGGCAAGGGTCTAGTGGATAGAGATCCTCGTAGCCCCCTGCAGCGGAAGGCGGCCGACGCGGCGGTCAATGAGTCGCTCCAATTCACTCGTACGGGAATCACTATATGCGCCATCGCCCCGACTGCGTCCACGCCGACGCAGGACCTCTTCCGATACAACCTGAGCAAACGCCATCCGTCGCCGCAAGCCAGTGCGCGGTGCAACATAGAGAATCATGGCAAAGGGGATGGCGAGGATCACTCCGAGACAACAAGCAAGCACCACCGACGCTCCAAGCTGCGTCGAACCTACGCCAGAACAAATGGCGAGCAAGAATCCCAGGAGTGGCAGATATAAGTGGTTCCACTTCGAAATCTGGCGGGCTATGAAAAGTTTCTCGTCGATGACTGTTGAATCGAGAAGATCATCAAGGTACGACTCCAGCACCTCAACACCGATGAATGCCACCCCCTCACGGAAGCCAGAATAGGAATAGATCGACGCTAGTCCTGCAGAGCTCTCGAAGGCTTCGTAGCGAATTAATTCCCGTCCAACGGTCTGATACTGCAGACCAATGCCGCCTGGACAGGAATGTGCCTGACTCTCGCTGGGCCCGGAAGGAGGTTTGCGTGGTGGTGAGCTATAGAGTGCGCTTGGCATAAACACCGATCCGTCAGCTACGAAATTTCTCTGCACCGACGGAGCTACAGGTAGAGTGCTTACCTGTGGCGTTTTACGCGATGCCGAGTCGATACCTGGATGTAAACCCTTTCTGCAAAGAATGGATAATGCCACATCATTCTTGCAAACTCTATAAGGCTTAGAAAGGCCTTACAGAGGACGTGCATATTTTTCATGTTTGAAACCTGCTTCTTTCTGCTGTTGCTACAAAACGGACGGAAAGACAGAGCTTCCCCTCCTGAGGAATCGGCAGATATGGCTAAAACGTTGAGGACTGGGGCAGAGGTATTGCTTTGTAGCTAGTTACCACCATAACTACTCAATAACCCCCGGGAACCAGTGCACGTGCAGGTGCACGGGAAATACAAAGAATCGCTATACATCTCGGCCAATTATCCCACCTGGCGGCGGTTATTTACCCACACCTTTGCCCGAAGAGCCTTTTTTCTATTCCCGACTCCGAATCCCATGCGCTAACGACATAAGGTACTCACGCGCGGACTCACGGAAACTGACCAGCGTTCCGCGAATGACCTCAAAGGCACTCTTTTGCTTTCTAACCCAATCATACTCCTCTCCTCTCAAATTTCCTCCTTGCGAATTGCTGTTCCACAGGGCCTGACCGTGGTCCATTTGAAGCCGACCATCTTCGATGTGCAGGTTAAGACTATTCTGTATATCTGCCAGCGCCCGCGGGATATCCTTCTTGGCAGAGTCAATTATCTCCGGTCCCAAGGCCAGGTAGAGCACACCAACAAAGACATTGCGCTGCATCAGGATGTCAAAAACATTGGTCGCCGCCTCTTCTCCGACATAATCGGTTAGATTGTGACATATCGCTTCCTTCGTACTACGATAGGACTCATCACCGGCATCAGTATCTGAGCGATAGGCCTGCTGAACATCAAGCATCCGCGGAAGGGCGTTTTTGAAAAGTGTAAGCCCCTGGCTGATACCACGTGAGGCCTCTGCTGTATATTTCTCACCCTCCTGGAGGTGTCTGAGGGCTTGATCAATCCCCCAGTCAACAAGAATTCCGCTTCGTAGGTCAGTAACGGTATCGGCGTTTGCCGAGCCCTCGTCCGCCGCATTAAGGGAACTTGGCGATACGGCTACAGAGACTCGCTGCCCCGCTTGAGGAGGCACCATTCCTGCCATCCGATAAAGGTTGTCCCAGTCAATTCCTCCAATATTTCGCTCTTTGATATCCATGTAGCCCCCTGATGTAATTGCTTAAAAAGCGTGGGTCGATAAACTCACCCTGTCCGAGAACAGTAATTGCTCAATAACCCCAGGCAGATCTTACCCTAGTCTTGGTTTTGGTCCTGGCCTGCGGTGAGCGTGCCGAACTGTCGTAAGCCCTTATCTTGGTCATTTTCTTAGCCTCTTCGACCTGGACCAAAACCTGAACCAAGACCGTAGTACCCACACTTAATGAGCAATTACCACACACGCTACCAACCTCTATTATTCGGAGATTTTTCAAATAAGTTTCCTCGATCATTACAAAAAATAACAGCGCTACATAGCGCAAAACAGTGTGTGTTGCCCAAACTCGATACGGGTGAGGTATAAGCCAAGTTGGCGCTGGAGTTCTTAAGTTATTATGTAATGATGTCGAATAGGTAATAGGTCGGAGGAGACTCCCCCGCTCAACACACCACCGCGTCCTCATAGAGCAGCGAATTATGTCACCAAGTGCCAATGAAAATAAGCCCGAAGGACAAGAGACCACGACCGAAGCTGTTCGTGGACTGACCGCAGCCTATTCGATTGAGTTTAGTCCAGACATAAGCATATGGAATGAGTCACGACGCCTCATCGCTGACCGCAATCTGCGCGTTGAGGATCTCGCCGTTTGCGCTTCGCAAGATCCCGCAATAGTCATCGAACTACTGAAGACAGCAAACGCGCTTTACTTTTCGGCAGGCAAATCACCGATTACCTCGGTTAAGACGGCCATCGTTCGCCTCGGTGCCGATATCGCGATTGAGCTTTTCGAGAAGATAAAAGAACGCCCTCGTATAGAAGATGCCGACGTCTCACACTGGTTCGAATTCCATCGCAGCCGTTGCAAACGGGTTGCGATCATGGCGCGCATGCTCGCCGAAATCCTCACCCGCACCCTTGGTGACGACTGCTGCACCGCCGGCCTGCTCTTGGGCGTTGGCGAGATGCTTGCCGTGGCCCACCTCAAGGAACGCTATGTAGAACTTGCCGACGACGTTTCGCGCACAGCCATTATCTACCGATTGGTGCAGGACTACCGCTTCGACATCGAAAAGGTGGGGGTGAACTATCTACGTAAGCACGGCATCCCCGAAGTACTCATTTTTGCCCTCGACCGCGATGCGCGTCCACCCTCTCAAGAACGCGCGATTATGAAGCCCATCTGCCAGGCCGCGCAGGAGATGGTCGATACCTTCGATGGCAACAAATGGGAGAAGCTCGCTCCCGGTAGACAGTTGCCACCGAAGAGCCCGCTGCGCAGTCTGCAGATTCCGGATACGCAATACTTGAAGGTCTACGAACGAGCCTCCGAGTTTTTTTTCTCTTCACGCCTGCTCGATGAGAAAAAAAAGCTCGAACGACAGACCATCACCTTCCTGGCGCCCAACGAAACGACAACACCGTCGGCCCCCCCGGCTTCAAACACCTCTCTCAACGACGAGATCTCAGCTCTGCTCGATGACTCACAGGAGGGGGCGTCGTTCGAAGAGGAGGAGGAGTTATCATCCTCAGATCAAGAGACATCGAAGCCGCAAACAACCATCAATTCGCTTCCGCTCAATCTTGAGACAACCAAGGATCAGTTCAGCCTAAAGACAGCGCAAAATACCAATAAATCAGTGCCCCGCCTGGCTCCTCTTCCATCCAGAGTCGCCCCGCCGCAGATCACCTCAGAACGTGGTGCTCGCGTCGTCACGGATATCGGCAAAATGCTCGGCGATGCCAGAAGCAGCGAAGAGCTGCTATCGAACCTACTCGACATGCTCCTCGCAGACAATTGCTTTACCAAGAGCGCACTGATCGTTGTTTCACGCGATCGCCGCAAAGCCATCGTCGTCTGCGCACGCGGTGAAAATATCGGCAACGGACAAACTATAGATATTACCAACCCCCTCTCCCCGCTCGCGCAGTGTTTTTCTAAGGTGCAATCTTGGGGGAACAAAGAAAGTGAACACTCACCGTTCGGATCATCGTCATTTGCACTCGCTCCGATTGACGCCGACCACGAAACACCGGTGGCACTCTACGCCGACTGCGGCAGCTCCGGCTCAATCAGCTTCGATGCTCGGCGCGTATTTCGCACGGTTGTTGAGCTCCTCAACGAGAAGCTTCCGCAGATCCCCGGCGGAATTCCGATCGAAGTCGAAACATAGCCTGCCACGCCCAGTCAAAAACTACGTTTGCGATCTTGCGCCATTTCGCTCATAATCGTCTTGCTTAACTATCCCTCCCGAGGAATCTGATGAAGCTTATTACGACACTTTCTTTTTTATTGCTCACGCTTTTTCCACAGGTCCTATCCGCAGAGGTCAAGGTGGCAACGGTGGATGTCAACCGCATCATGAATGAGCTACCCGAAGCGAAATCCAAGAAAAAAGAGATCGACGAGAAATCGGCCAGCGTGCGCAAAAAGATAGAGGCTCAACGCGCCCTATTGACGGAACAGGAGAAGCACCTCAAAGGACAGAAGGCATCCGACTCCTCGCCCGATGCTGAAAAATTTCGCAACGACGCACGCAGCTACGAGCGCCTGATCCGCGATAGCGACGAAGACCTGCGTAAGGATTTTCTCAAGCTGAACAAAGACCTTGCGGACAAGGTGCTTAAAGTTATCCGTGCCTACGCCCAAGAGCGTAAGATTGACCTGATCCTCGATAAAAATGAGAAAGGCAGTAGCAGCGTGATCTACGGCGAATCCTCGGCCGACATTACCGAGGACATCATAAAGCAGCTAAATCCGTGAGTTCCACGCCGCACGCCCCCAATAGCAAACTCGAAGAGATCTTCTCTGCCGCTGAGCAGGGCGATCGTATAGCGGCAAAACAATTTTTCAATGCCGTCATCGATGGGCCTCTTTACGTCCCCGACCGCTATCAGGCGAAGCGCCTGAGCGATAGCCCCGCCTACCCAAACGATCTCGTTCACATCCTTGGAATTCGCGATAAAGAACGTACCGTCGTGCCCGCGTTCAGCCGCCCCGAACTAATCGAACAGTGGTGCGGCACCCCTTTTAGCTTTAAGCCGATGAGCGGCCACGCACTTTTCGATGCCGTCCCCGAAGGCTGGTGGATCGAGCTAAATCCTGGAGGAGAACAGAGCAAGGAGCTCTCTCCCTGGGAGATAGACACCTTGCGTGGCGGCGAGCAGGGAATAATCGCCGTAATCGATGAGCTCTACGCCGACTCCGCCTTTGAGCCCCTCAAAATACGTCCTCCACAGGAGGGCGAATACCTAGAGCTACACCGCAAACTGACTGAGTACGCCGCCGCGCAGCCTGAGATTATGCAGCTTTTTCTTCTCGTAGAAGAGGGTCTTGATGCCGAAGAGAAGGCCACGAGTAGAGCACTCGTCGGAGCTGAAATTGCGCCGTGCTCAGCGAAGCGCCTCGATCAGCTACGAACAGAGATCTCTGCCCTTGGTCGCTCCTGCCTTATTGGAGGCGACCCGCTGCGACTTTGTACCGGAGAACAGGTGGAGGGAAGCTTGATGCTCGGTGTGTTCAAAGGCTCGGTGCCGTTCTATGTTCGTCAGCAGCCGGGGATAGTTGGCAGACTGAAGAGCTGGTTGAAATTTAAGTAACTGTTTCGCACTTTCATTTCCAAGCTCGTTGCTGCAGTGGATGTGCACACCTGCACTGGCGCTTTAATCTCGAAACCAGCCCTTCTTGATACCTTCAATAATATCATCATCCTGGCTCTGACATCCAACAACCTCAACCAAGACAGGCACCGTCGACTGCCCAGAGAGCCGCTCGACAAGAGAGCGGTCGTTGCGATCGATCTCAAGTTTCTCATAGGAGATCTTTGCGGCGTCAAGGGACTCCTCCGCATTCCTGCAGTAAGGACAGCCTTCAATTTTTAGGAGCAATCTTCTTTTCTGCATATGATTACCATGAAGTTAGCGCACTATATTGCGCACTTTTTAATCATTTTCGCACGCACCCTTCGAGCCGATTCTTGGGCACACCGTGCCGCTCCTACCCGACCCTGCGCCATCATAGAGCACTATCGACTAAAGGCAAGAGAATTCCCTTCGCCTAAAGTAGCCCTATCCGCTCAAACAGCTCTTCCCCTTCGCTCGACCTTCCGCCTTCGCTCGGCCTCGCGGCCGAAGCTATGGCGAGACAGACTGCGGTCGAAAGCTGCAGCTGCATCAGACGGCAGTCAGCAGAAAGCAGACGGCAGATCTCTGAAAGCAGATTACAGATAAACGCGCGTCGGTCTGAGGCATCGCCTCGCTAGTTCTTCGGAAACAGTGAATACACCCCCGTCTTCCCCGCAACAATTACCTCAGAGGTATAGCCGATAAACAAGCCGCTCTCAACGACGCCGATGATTGACTTGATCTCTTTTTCAGTGCTCGCAAGGACCTCCTTGAACAGAACATCAAGCAGTATATTTCCTGCTTCTGTTATGACGGGCGCACAGGTGTGCGATACGAGACGAAGCTTGACACTTACCGCACCGATCGCCGCGAGGTCGCGCTCCACGCTTGATCGTGCCTCAGGGATAACTTCGACCGGAACGGCGAACTTTTGCGTTAATTTTTGCACCAGCTTCGACTCATCAGCGATAACAACGAAGCGTTTCGATCGGCTAACCAGAATTTTCTCCTTGAGCAGCGCACCATGGAAGCCCTTGATCAGCCATAGTTTGGGATCGATCTCATCCGCGCCATCGAAACACCAAGCCAGTTCTCCATAATACCCAGGGCTAAGCACCTGCAGCCCCATCTCCTGGCACTTCCAAGCACTTTGCAGCGATGTGGGCACAATCCGCAGATTAATCCCTTCGTTCTTAATCCGCGCACCGATCTGTTCCAGCGCCGCCTCTACCGTGGTGCCACTTCCCACGCCGATCACCTCGCCGTCTTTAACACGCTTGGCAATCTCTATTCCAACGAGCTTCTTTAGGTCGCTTTCCATTATGAACTCCGTGTAACATGATCCAACGTGGATCGTAACGTTCGCTCCGTAAGCCATGTCGTTAGACCACGCGGTAAACAGCTTACCATCAACCACAGAAGCTTAGCCCGAAGACAGGGCACGACGTAAGGCTTATTTTTTTGCAGCGCCGCCAGACTTTCAGCTACCACCCGCTCAACGCTATCACGCGCGCCACCGGTTACGGTCCCCGGGACACGAGCAACGCCGCCGAACTCAGTTGCCACCGGCCCGGGGCACACCGCCAAGACGCGCACCCCAAATGGGGCAAGCTCATAACGCAGTCCTAAAGCATGCGAGAAGTTAAACGACTTGGTCGCCGCATAGGTTGCCATAAAGGGTAATGGCTGAAAGTTGGCGACCGATGAGACGCTGATAATCGCCCCATGGCGACGCTCCTTCATCTGCGGGATAACTGCATGCATCAGGCGCAGTGGGGCAATGGCGTTAATCTCTACCATCTGCACCTCCGCATCAAGCGAGAGCGACTCAAAGCAGCCGAACGAGCCGCGACCGGCATTACTCACAAGAATATCAATAGGCGAAGTCTTGATACGATCAAGCACCCGTCCGACCTCATCTGTGGCCACGTCAGCAACTATATAACAGGCCGAATCTGCGCGCAGAGCATTAAGCTCCTGGCACAGAGCCTTTAAGCGATCTTCGCGCCGTGCCACGAGCACGAGGTTTGCGCCCCGGGAGTGCAACTCGCGCGCAAAGCCCTCCCCGATCCCCGAGGATGCACCGGTTATAAGTGCGGTTTGGTTGGTATATTCCATAAGCGGGTAAGTACTCGCTCCCTTCGTAAACTACGCAAGTAACCTAGCAAAATGCCCCTTCTCAGAACCGATGACGCTGACGTCCAAGTGACGTCAGCGTTAGCCGATTAGGGGCGAGCAGTTACGTTCCCCCTAAACCATCGCCCAATCTCTTGTACACTTACCCTCGCTCGGCGTTTAAGAATAGCGCGCCGCTCCAGCGCGCGCCGTCGTAGGCGCCACAACTCGCCAAACGCAGCTATCGAGGGATGCTCCCACAACAAAACTGCAAGAACGACTACCAGATTCCGTAGCAAGATCCCCTTCACAAAGGACTCCCATCCACAGAAGCGATAGTTGTTAAGCTGCAGGAGGAACCGGTTACGAACTCCAAGGCTATTGAGAATAGCCGGAAGCTGACTGCGCCTCTCCGACGTCACCACCCGCTTATGATAGGCTAGCGCGGTAGCCACATAACAGCACTTCCAGCCGAGGTACTGCCCGCGCCAAGCAAGATCCGCATCCTCGCGATAGGCGAAAAAAGCCTCATCAAAAAGCGCGCAGCGCGACTCGCGCTCGTAAGCCAACTGCGGATAGACCAGCTCGCTTTCACGTTCATACCGTTCGCCCTGCAACGAAACATCCTCGACAAAGGCGCGCTTAAGCAGCAAACAGGCGCCCGTGCCACCAAAAACAGCGCAATCTCCCTCGAATGTCGCCGCCGGTGACTGCTCAGACCCACGGTCGAAATGGCGCAGTGAGGGCGTCATATACATCCCCGCAGCATCCATCACCGCCGGCACAAGTGGCACGAGGTTATCATCAGCGCGCAGCAGCTTCGGTGTTGCAGCTCCGACGCCCTCATCCCGGGCAAGCGAATGAGCTAGCGCCGCAAGGGCATTCGGCGCCAGAGCCACGTCGGGGTTAAGTACGAGGAGATACTCTGCCGACGACTTCAGAAATATCGCCGCGCCCTTATTATGCCCCGCACAGAATCCGAGGTTTTGGGTATTACGATAGAAGCTCGCCCGACCTTGAAACTCACTTGAAATCTGCTCGAAAGAATCATTATGAGACGCATTATCCGCTACGCACAACGTCAGAGTTGCCCCGTCTGAAAAAGGCTCCTGTGCCAACAACGAATCCAGACAGCGCCGCAGAGCCGGAAGGGCTGAGTTATAAAGCAGGATATGGACGAAGACAGATAGGGGGGGCATAAGGACAGGACCTGGTTATTGTACTATCAGCGTTACGACACCATCGGCATTATGGCACCATCAACACTATGGCGCCGTCAGTAATCGCGATAAGATCTTGCGCAGGATCTCCTCTGACGGCCCAACGATCTTCTTGCCATTAATCCACAACGTCGGAGTTCCTTGAAGACCAAGCTTATCGGCTAGATGAATATCTGCGGTTATCTTGCCGCGTTGCCGGACCGCGGCCAAACACTCCGCCATCGCCGATCTATCAAGCTGCAAGATGTCAACGCCGCGATCTATCTCGCTACGCACCTGTTCTGTCCCAAGCTCGCGATCAAAGGCTTCCAGTGTAAAGAGGTATTTATTGGCCTCCCAAAACTTGCCCTGCTCGCCGGCACAGCGCGCGAACATAGCCGCATTACACGCATTGTGGTGGGCCTTGAACGTTACCAGATCATTACAGGTGTTATCGATGGGGAAGTTTCGCTGCGAAAAATAGACCTTTCCCTTGTACTCCTCGAGCAGGAACTCCAGAGCAGCGTACAGCTCGCGGCACATCGGACACTCATAGTCCGAGAATTCAACGATCGACACCGGGGCATGAGCATCGCCGATGCTGTAATCACCCAGCACCCCGCCCGTCGTGGTTGGGATCTGCACCTGCGGCTCAGCCTCCCACTGCGAAATGACCGAATCATTAAACTGAGCGATGCGTAACGTCTCAATCATCTGCGGCACGGAGACCGCCCCAGCCGTCAAAAGAGCCAGAGCCACAACAGCACCGCGAGCTATCGAGGTGCTCGTGCGATCAAAAGACTCACGGCCAGCAACGAGAAGAGGCCATCTCAAAATATCACGCAGACCTTCGACTAACCGCCTACCAAAAGCCTCAACCCGATCAAGGAAAAACACCCCGATAAACATGAGGAGATTAAGCGCGTACATCCCCAAACAGAGCGGACAAAGCGCCCCGATAACGAACCTGGAAACTCCAAACAGGAAAAGAGAGCACAGGACGGCTGCGAAGCTCAAGACGAGTAACACCTCGGCCGAGACCCTGCCGGAGGCTCCCAAGGCTCCCCAGTTGAGAATTACGAGGAAGAGCACAGACCCATAAAACAAGATCCCGTAACTACCCAGGGGCACGTGGAAGAGCTCTGCCCACTTACTTTGCAAAACCTTACTGCAGTTAATCGCCTTGGAGATATGGCACAGCGGCGATTGATAGGAGGGGTCGAGACGCAGGCGCACGTGGACATCGATGGTCATAACAGCCAACACAAGCGCCGCCAGGGTTACGATGACCAGAAATACACGAAGACGGTGAGCACCTTTCATCTGATTTAAATAGCATAGATGATCGTCGGCTCACAATCATGGCAAAAAGCTGTAGCTCAGGGGCCTCCATGCGTTAGAGCCCGCTAACCACCGGGGATTATTCTTTGACAAGTACAGAATCGATGAGCTGCCTAAGCGACCCTTCGCGAGCCGCAAACAACCTAAAGGCACAGCCAAAGGCAACGGCGAGACGTAATTATAAGGTTGATGCGTAAATCTGCCACTGGCGCAGATCAACTATAGCAACACCGGCTTACACGTAATTTTAGAAACCGCAATATCATCACTGAACGGAGCCGCTCCTTGCAGTCCAAGCACGGCCTCGCGCAACGCGGAAGGGGGCAAGCTCCGCGCCAGATGCTGGCGAGCAGCAAGTGCCCATTTCCGAAGTTCCTGCTCAATTATTTCGGCGGCTTGAGCACAGGCCGCAGAATTTGTAACAGGATGGAGGCATAACTTTTGGAGAGCGGTAAGTTGAGTGCAGAGCGAGGCACCGGAGGGTACTTGCGCGCCACCCCCCCCCATGGATGCAATCAGCATGAGACTGGAAGCAAGATCATTTAAGCTAAAAATCTGCTCGCGGAGCCAACCATCAGCATCTTCGCTGAGTTCGGCCAACAACCCCAGTCGACTTACCCTTGAGGTATTCAACTGAAAATAGTCCGCATCCGCCGCCATATTATGGAGCAAGATGAGCTTCTTCACCAGCGCCAGTGGGGCCTCATCAACAAGTGCAAAAACTGGAAGGATCCCAGACTGTGCGCACCCACTGGTGTTGGGCTCACCATAGCGGGCGCCATCAGACCAAATCGTGATCGCATCGTGCTCAAGATGCCAGCTGGGAAGGCACGCATCGACGCGAAAGCTCCCTGCCAAAGAGAGTCTTTTCATCATGTTTTCAACCTGCATCGCATATTGAGAAGCTGAAAATCCGCCTTTTTGACGAACACGGCGCAGATCTCCAATCTCACACCGCAGCGCCGCTTTGCGTTCCTCTGAATAGGCACTGTAGAGAGCCAATGAAGGGGGCCGCGTGCTGTCTAAGCACATCGACCTAGCTAGATTTTGTGTGCTGCGATTAATGCGAATAAATCCATCTCCCACTGACAAAATCACCGTAGCCTCTGCGGTAACCACACAAGCCAAAATCGTTGCCGCAAAGGCGTGATGATAGGCAAATTCATGCGGAATGCCGTGCCCCGTATTAAACTCTCGCAAACTCGATATCATATTAGTATGGAGCTGACCCAACACCGCAGGATCCATCAACGAGAAGCCCCCATTTCCATGCCCGTGGTGCGCGAGATCGCGCACATGTTGGATGAACATCGCACAGAGCACCTTCGCCCCATCACCAGAGTGATCGGCTGAAGTAAATCCATCCGCAATAACGGCTATAGCCACATCACTGTCATGGTACGAGACTGCACAATCTTGAACGGGCTTATCGGTGACGCTATGATCGAACCCGGAGACAACTAAAGATTCTATTATTACAGCGCCAGGATCGATAAGTTTTTCTCGCCTACTGAGGTGCGGCTTGCGCGGTTTATCGGGACAATCTCTGATTGCCTTGAGCGCAGCGAGTGTTGAAACCGCAAAAGTAGAAGCGGCCACCTCGCGGCGCAACTCAGATTGCATCGGATCCTTGGAGGGCACCCCACGACGAGACATCTCCGAAAGAAGGGACTCCGCCAGCTGAGCCTCGAGCTCCAAGTGCTGATCATCTAAAAAATCGTTGCGGATAGATACTGCTTCCACAGAAGAAATTTTCTCAAGTCCTCCCGAGCTCCGTCGATGAGATGCACTTAGTAAGATTCGTTGGCACTTAAGTATAACATCTCGATTTCGCAGGACGATGTTCTGGTTTTCCTTTAATAGCCCAATGGAACTCCAATCAGCAACTAGGGCCGGAATTGAAAGATGGCGTAGTCTGTCACAAAATTCCTGCAGGTCTTCCGGCGCAGTTCTAAATATCCGCTCAATAATTTGCGGGACCTCAATGTTATTGCGCATGATCACAGCGTAAATAAAACATGCATTATTGTCTGTCCAGAACTCATTAGGCGAAAGTACGAGCTCGTCAGGTACCACGATGTTGGTAGTATTGGACCTCAACGCTCGGTCTGGATTACCACTCGTTAAGTCGAAAAGCACTACTTGGTTTGACCAGGTGGCGTTTGTGGGAGCATGCCCTGCAATCCATGGATGTATCGATCCGAGCCTACCCTGCAGTGTTAGAAGATATGCAGGCGCGACATTTGGAATCCGCAGAGCTTTAGCAAGATGATACGCGCCAACAGCATGCTCTGCCCGGCAATACTCCCCACTACCGCCCTCTTTCCATACCCCATGAATTCCGCCAGAGGTGAAGCACTGGTAAGGCGCTTCACTTTCAATGTGATTTGCTGCGAAGGTTGTAATTTCCCCGCTGTTGCGCTTGATAACCCTCAAAGCTTGGTCCGCCCGCTCAAGCCAGCCGATAGTTCTATTGATAGCCTGTTGCTGTTTGTTATGAACTACCGCTGCATGCATCGTTTTACCGAAATAGTCCGTATAAGTGTCTCATAATTAAGTATCGCCGAGATAGCCGATCTGACTAAGCTAGTAACTCCTCAACTGCCCACACGCCCCATGCGTACTTCAGCCTGCTTTCGTCACTGGTACCCTTGAAATAGTGCTCAGTGCGGAACGCCATCGAACACAGTACTGCAGATTCACAGATTAGTCGGCACCACGCAAACTCTCCAGACAAGGAAGTATTGTTACATACCTCTACCTTATTAGTTATGGTCCTTTTTTAGCTTAGGTGACGTAACTTTGACGCTTTCACCCTACATTTCTCACTTCGCCGGAGAAGCAACGTTCACGGGTGGAGAATACCTGACTTGCCTGCATGAGAACTGGAGTAATATCGGCGAGTTACATACCACAAGCATATCACCCCCCAGGGCCAACCTGCATTACCTAATCCTATTAGACAGTAGTGAAATTATTGACAAAACATTAACGGGGAAGATGCGAGAGAGGCGGCGGAAGAATATTTTAGAGGCTTCATCATTTATTAAGCTAAAAGGTCTCTAACTTACTCCGCTAGGTGTTCATCGTAGCGAAATAAATCTACGGAAGTAGACACTGCCCCCTTCTGGAAAAGTTCGGGCGAAAGTAGCTGCTGGGATGGGGAGATGTAAGTGCGCATTTTTTCCGCTTTAGGTGCAGTCTTCCATCCGTACTAACCATTTTTCCAGAAGTTGTAATTTACTAAAAACGTAACTTATCGCAGGATTGAACCTTTTTCACCTGTTGCAACGTACCTAACCCGACTATACTTCACCCTGTGGAACGAAAAGGAATTACACTAACAAAACTAGACCGTTTTGATTCTTTAGAGGAAGAAAGCGCAGCGACGGAGCTAACGAAGGCTAGCTTCTGGGAGCGTTCGTTCCAACTCCTCGACTTATGGTTTCTCATGCGTGGATTGGATCCTGAGAAGCAAAGAATTGACCGGTCTCAGCTTATCCAAAAGATTCATCCCTGGCTGGCGCATGACGCTGAGGGTAAAGCCCAGGACATTGATAGCTGACGGAAGGAATTGAGATGGCTGAAATGCTGAGTAATGATATGCTCGATCTGCTCAAAGATCTGGCGCGCCACAAGGTAGAGTTTCTCATCATCGGTGGGCACGCAGTCAACTATTATTCAGATCCGCGCGCTACCAAGGACTTAGATCTCTGGATACGCGCGACGCCACAGAATGCTCAGCAGGTATATGCAGCGCTCAAAGATTTTGGCGCGCCTGTCGAGTCACGCAGTCCGGCTGATTTCTGCGACGGAGCGAGTTTTTTCATCATTGGGGTTAAACCTAATCGGGTCGATCTCCTTCAAAACGTCCCGGGAGTCGAATTCAGTGCCGCTTGGTCACGCCAGCAGCGAGTCAATTTGGCTGGAGTAGAAGTTGGTGTTATCGGCTTAGAAGATCTGATCCGCGCTAAAACCGCGGCCGGGCGTCCACAAGATCTGGCTGACCTGGAGAAGCTTAATAAAATAGGGAAAGGCGACAAACGCTAGACAAACACATTTGAAACTTGGGAAATCCCAATAGCTTCTGATGAAATACGAGCGTTAAATACATTTTGGACAAACCTTCCAACTTCGCCCGACCTTGCGGTCGGTGCTACGTAGGACAAGACGGCTAAGGCCGTGGGCTGCGGCCGAAAGCTGCAGCTGCATCAGATGCAGTCAGCGGAAAGCAGATCTCTGAAAGCAGATTACAGATCAGGTCTGAGGCGCAGCCTCGCTAGACGTTTGACGTCAGCGTTAGTCGGTGATGGGCGCGTAGTTAGAGCCTGTCCGGAAACAGCGAAAGCGCGATAGGACGGGAGAAATAAGTGAAATAGTAGAGTAGTATACGTGGCCAATTTCGAGGTTAAGCCCGAAAGAG
>CAIXSY010000206.1 GCA_903922175.1 uncultured delta proteobacterium
ATATGGGTTCATGCCCTCCTCGACGATCTTGCCGGTGTTTGGACAGCGAAAATTATCGGCATAACTCTGAAGTGGGGAAAAAAGCAGCGTGCTCAGAAGCAAAGAATATCGACTATACATGGTACATCCTCCGGCTTAAGTTGAAATCGATCCAGCTCTATTTGCGAGATGCGGAACGTACTCTCTAGGACGAAACAAGGGTTGAGGAAATTCAAGTTGGGCTGTGGGTATCGTGCTGATTTCCTGTTAAAGAAGCCCTGCTCGTAGACGCTTACTGGACCACCTTTCAAGGGTGAGTTTCTACCTAACAATTTCCGTTTCGGCGTGTATCATGCGGTAGTAAAGCTCACCCTTGGTTACCAAGAATTCTCGTCCATGAACGGTTTCCTTACGGACGATCTCTTTCAAAGCACTATTCGGATCCTTTGATGTCGCCTCAATTATATAGCCTAGATCCTTGCTGCCTGTTTCCGGAGGTGCATACACAAAAGAATGCCTCAACTGCGGCTTAGCCGAGATTGCACTTAGGGAGTCGTAAGCCTCTCCTGCCCATAGTTCAAACCTAGCTTGCCGAGGGGCGGCCTTTCCAAACTCTTTAAGCCCAAGATATACAAGGCCCGCTTCTTCTTTGCAGGCGAGCTCATTCCGCTCTTTATCATCAGGGTCACTAATTGCGAATTTTAACATTTTAATTTTCGAGAGAATGTCATCCTGTTCCTTTTGAGTCCGCGCCTTGTCTAGCTCGACATCAACGAGACGCGACAGCTCTCGCTGTTGAGCACTTGTTCCATCACGAACCTCTGGGTTGTAGTAACCATACTGCTTATGTAGTGCTGTCAGCGTTGAAAACGTGGCAATTTGTAGATCCGTCTGCCGATCCCCCGAATGATACGTGCGTGCTCCACTTATCGAGAGCCCGGATAGATATACAGAAGTTTTCTTTCCTTCCTCCCTAATTCTCAATTCAGGACCTTTATTTTCTGGATAAACGTCAAAATAGTGCGTAACACCTCCAGATTGGGCGGTTGTCGAAGTTGCCGTTGTAACTGTATGTGCTGCATGCAGCCAGGAGTTAGATCCTGAACTCTCTAACGTACCCTTGCCAAGGCTTCCCTCACCACTAAGAGTAACAACCGATTGAGGTTGTTTAGCCCGTGCGTTAGGCGATAGATTCGTTGTCGTAGGACCGTCTGTAGTAACTACACCCATAGATATCGATAGCCAAATAGAAATAGATGGTTTAATCCCAACACCTATGTTATGGCACCATAGCAGTAAGATGTAGCATAACTATCAGGGCGCAAGAATTATTTTTAACGCGAAGGGGCGAAGGAACGAAGGATTACAATGCATTACCTTCGTTCCTTCCATCCTTCGCGTTAAAAATAAAGTCGTAGAAGTATCACTAGGTTATAGTTAACATTCATACGCCCTAGCATACCATATTCCTTTGTGGATAACTGCCCGCCCCTAATCGGCCAACGCTGACGTCCGGGCTCCGGCGTTAGTAGACCTAGGACGTCAGCGTCATCGGTTCTCAAAAATGGTCATTTTGTTCGGGCTATATGCACAGGTCGACGAGGGGGCGAGTAGTTACCTTCCGGGTGTAGTTATTTATTCAGGAGCCAAATATGGAGCTAACCAAAGAACTAGTCCTAGAATATCTCAAGACTCAGTCTCTTATGGTGCTCGCTACCTATGGCGAGGAGCCCTGGGTTGCTAGCGTTTATTACACATTTGATTCAGATCTCAACTTGTACTATCTAAGCGCGCCACAGACCTTACATTGCCTAAATATTGAAAAAAATCCCTCTGTGGCTGCTGCCATTGTCGATAGCAATCAGAATGTTAATACGCTCAAGCGTGGCATACAGTTGAACGGAGTTGCCCATCAGATTTCAGAAGCAGCCAAGGTGCGTCACGCACTTGAGCTGTCGCCGAAGGCGAACACGTTGGGGCTGTCCCGGCACTAATATTCGCCTGCCATCGAGGCTTCTGGGACAGCCCCTAGTATGCCGTCTCCCCGCGCTTAAACCGTACCTTGAGCATGAACCAAAGCATAGCCAGCAGTGCAAAGATTGCGGCTACAAGGAACGTCACCTGTAAACCATGCAGACCACCATAGGGCGAAAGTTGGGTACTATATCCGCCGATCAAGCAGCCAAAAAGGGCTGCCACTCCGCTAAAAAGCACAGCCAACGCAGCCTGGGTTGAGGTGCGAAAATGCTCCTCGATGCGGCGATTGACATACACCGAGGGCACGATACTAAGCGCCAGAACTAAGGGGCCGTGAAACAATTGGGCGACGAGCGCCGTAGCGATCGACGGAATCCCGGCCAACAACACAAGACGTACCACCGTCCCGGCCATTCCGAACAGAATTACTCCGTTTAACCCAAGGAGGCGAAACATCACCGGCGCCAATGAGAGGAAGCAAACCTCTACGACAACTGCCAGGGATACAATCAGGCCGATCCACTGCGAGGCAACCCCGAGCTCCTGTAGGTAACGCGTCTGAAAAGATCCGATGGTGGCTGATGAGACGGCGAGAAAAAATAACGCAATAACGAAGTGACGCACATCTGCACGCCCAAAGGCACACAACGCATCTCTGATGGGGAAATGACCCCTCCCGGCGTCTTCAGGCACTGCTGTATCTGGAAGCGCGCGCATGCAGAGCCAGCCGATCAAACTTAAAACCGCTGCCAGCGGCACAACGATCTCTAACGGAAGGTCGCTGTAACGAAAGACCCCCCAAAGCAGGAAAAGTGGCAGAACAAAGCCGACACTACCCCAAAGGCGAACCGAGACATACGAGGGTACTACCTGCCCGGCGATAAGCATGCGCTGCAGCTGGGCGAAAAGCATACTGGCAAGAAGCGGTGGAAGCGGCGAAGAGACCAGTGCATAGAGCAGATAAAGAATATACACCTGCCAAAAAGCACCCACACACCAAAGCGCCGTTAGCACAGCCGCCGTAAGCAATAGCCCCCAACGCATCAACTTCTGAGGGCTGATGTGCTTATCCGCCAGGTGGCCATAGAGAATCGGCGCAACCAACATCGCCATCCCTCCGCAGGCAGAGATCCTGCCGATCTGAGCGTCGTTAAAACCGAGCTGGTGAAGGTATGGGCCCAAAAACGGTCCCAGCGAGCCGAAGGTGCCGTAAAGGATAAGATAGAGAAAGCGAAAACGCAGGATTATCATAATGCTCCCGTCCTCAAGATAGTATACACATCAGGAGGCAGTGGTGCTATGGGACGGGACATAAGAGGAGGATAGCCAGCAAAGGTAGTGACGTGGTAACGTGCTCGTGGTCGTGAACGGGCTAAGACAAGGACCAATAACGGGATTCGAGACCAGCACCAAGACCAAAACTAAGATCTCCGCTCCCTCGAATTTTCACCTTAAAAAAAATGCGGGATGTAGGTTATCGAGGGTACATGCGCATACTAATGAACTTCGTTTTTGTGGGATGGGCGGCAATGGGGCCCCTCTGTGCCGACGCTCACAGTGATGGCTGTGATGCGGCGATGCGCAATCTATTGCAGCTCGGTGGTGAAGAGGCAGCAACATTTGAGGTGCTGTCGACGCGAGCGTTCAGCGCCTGCCCAGCCAGTGCCCAAACGTTCTACAACGTAGGCCTGGCAAGCTCTTCGGCCGGGAGAAACAAGGACGCACTCGACCTCTTTGACAGAGCGTTGAAGCTTGAAGACCTACCTAATATTCGGTCCGCCCGAGGAAAAATCGAGCTTGAACTGGGCGATACCCAAAGGGGGAAAGAGGATCTGGAGGCTGCGCTGAAGCAAGATCCAACGAACCAAGTTGCATTGCAAAATCTTGGATTACTTCTTTCCCGCGCCGGAGACCAAGCAAGCGCGACCACACTACTTAAGCGCGCACTTGCCGGGAATCCCTCCGATTCAGCTACGTGCCTTAACCTTGGTATCGCTTATACGCGTGGCAAAGACCTTGAGCAGGCTAAAGCGACGTATGTTCAATGCTTGAAGGAGACTCCTAATTTCACCGAGGCACATCGAAATCTGGCGGCGGTTCTCTTGGAACTCGGCGATTTCGCCGGATGCCAAGCACATCTCGAACGGGCTTCAGCGCTCTTACCTAAAGATGTCGAGATTCTTAAAGAGCTCGCCGGTATATACGGAGAAACAAAGACATTTACAAAACAGGAAGAGGTTCTCAAACGAGCTCTCAAACTAGCCCCAGGTGATGGACGTATTATGCTGCAGCTTGGAGTAGCCCTTCAAAGCCAGGAAAAGTATGGAGAATCTGACATTCTACTTTCTGGCTTGGTAGGAAAAGAGCCGAAGAATGTATCAGCCTTAATCGCGCTTGGATGGGCCCAAATTGAGCTTAAGAAATACAGATATGCAGAGAGCACTCTCAAAGCTGCGCTAGCGATAGAACCAAAAAACGTCATTGCCCGAAATGACTTAGGTGTTATGTACCTACGTTGTAAGCAGTTTGCGCAGGCACAAGAGGCATTCGACCACGTGCTTAAAATTGCTCCGGGGAATGCTAACGCACGTAAAAACCTAGAGATACTTAAGCCAAAAAAATAACGCGCTCATCTATCAAGGCAAAACGCATAACAACCGCTATTATGTACCATAGGGTGTTCCTCTAGGGGATCCCTCTAGGACACCCTGTTCAGGGCAATCACCTATGGCGCAACGTGGCTTTACGATTTTGGAGATCCTCGCAGCGATAGGCCTCTTAGGTCTATTACTTTCAATAGGAGCAATGAATATTCGCTTTGTGCAAGGCCAGATGAAAGCAGTTCAAGATATTCGTCAGCTAGCAACGGCTATTGGCTATGCTCGTGACGAAGCTGTGCGTCTGCGAACCAATGTCCGAATCTCTTTTCAGTCAAACTCATACACCGTGGACCTCTACGATGACGGCACCATCGAGCAGATCTATTACCTCACGAAAAACAGTAGCTGGAAGAATGGCACCCCCCTAAGCATCCGCTTCAACGGGCTTGGCCTGGCACGTGGCATCTCATCTTCCTCGACAACATTGGCTATCAATAATGGCGGTTCTTCGACCATGCTCAGCGTAAACACGAATGGATATATCGCTCTTTAGGTTAAAGATTCAATGAAAATGATAGTAGCAAACACGATCGATGGAACGCGGGGATTCGCATTGATCGAAAGTCTAGTCGCTGTTGTCATGCTGAGTTTGACTATTGTTGCTGTTAGTAAGCTACATATCTACACGTTGTACACAGGGAACGCGATTCGAGACTATTCAACCCTCACCGGTGACGTGCGCGCAGCAATGGATTCATACCGCAATCTTGATTTTGGCACGCTGCTCACAAAATTCAATTCGATACACAGCAATATCGCCCATGGTACCACCGTTACTGAATCAAACGCCTCACTCGATAGAAATATAAACTACAGCACCGTGCTGACAGCAGTTAGAAGCGCTTCTCATGGTGCCCCGGAAGCCGTCAGTGTTCGGATCTCTGTCACTGACCGCAGGGGCAAGCTCGGAACTAAGGTCTTCAATTATGAATCGCTTATCGCAGAAACCGGCTAGGCTGCAACGCTGCTGCCACACGGGACGGTGGGCAGCCATGCCCGCCTTTAATCACGGCGAAGCATCCGGCTTCACGTTGCTTGAGCTATTGGTCGCCATGGCGTTATTTAGCCTCATCGGACTCAGTGTGCTTACGCTCTCATCCTCCGTACTTCACGATATGGGGACAGAGAGCCGAATGGTCAGCGAGTCAATGGAGTTAAGCCGCGCACTTGGACTTCTCAGCAGTGAATTACGCATGAGCTCATCGCTATCTCCATATCTTCCTGGAACCAATAGTGCCCTCTATAAGTGCTCTGGCACCGTGCTGATCAGTTCGTATACGGTTAAGTTCTTCGTCGTCGAAGAGGATCCTACGGCTCTCCTAACTTCCGGGATAAAAGCCTACTATGTTGGCTACCGCTATGATCCGATTAACAAGACGCTGCTCCGCGGTGAGATCGCGCTCAACAGTATCTATTCATGCACCGTGCCTGCCACAGATCCAACAAGCAGCACCTATGCCAAGACACTGGCCACGCATGTAACAGCGATTGACACCAATGGCGATGGCATTGCCGAAACAGCCTTCGCTAAGAGTGGAAATATGCTAAGCGTGAATCTGGGTGTGCAGGTTAATGGAGCTGGTGGAATATCAAAACTACAAAAGCTGCAAACGAAGGTATTTGAGAGAATATCATGAGTAGGTACGAGCACGACGACCCCCTATGCCGTGAAACAGTAGCACAAAGCGGTTTTGCCATGCCCGCGGTCTTGATCCTTATACTGCTCATGATAGGCGTAACAACGACTCTCGCTCTTATCTCGCAGGAGGGCTATAAGCGTGTACTCTCGAATGAAGGCCTGCAATCAACCTACTTTGCAGCTGAGGGGGTCCTGCATCGGCAGATTGCAGATATGGCGGTATACAGTAGCCTTTGGGACCAGCAGGCACCGCTTGCGACTAAGCCATACGGCTTCACCCAATATAATCCGGCTGCTTACAGCAGCACAAACGGCGTCCCCTCATGCTCAGTTGGAGCAGCCTGTCAGCGCAACTATTACCCCTCTGGCGGTGGCTTGATTAAGAATTGTGGGCCCCTTAGTGCTGATGGAGCTGTGGTTAGTGCCGCATACACAATCGCCGATCAACTGGACACAAAACATCCCCCAGTTGCCGATAGCATATTCTCTGGGATTAGCGCCTGGACCCAAGTTGAACGGCTGGATGAGACAAGACCCGGGGCATCGACGGTAGGCGGCAGCCTCAGCAATGCGCTCGCCGAGGGCGGCAACGCCAAGGCGGTACGCTTCCGTATTACGGCAAGTGCGTTACGAAATGTGAAAAATCGGGCGGGATTAGCCACGATCGTCTCTGTAGTCGAGTTACCTGTAATGTAGGAGCAACGCAATCGATGAAGAACAATATCTGGCCCCCTACCCTTTTTGGGCGAGCTCGAAGCATTATTTTTCGGCTTTTCACGCTCGGCTTTGCCACGCTAGCTACAGGCTTCATGCCGACTTCAAGCTTCGCGCAATCTGAAATTCCCGTACTGGTTAAACCACCTAGCGCCGCGAAGATAATGCTTCTTATCGATGACTCTGGATCGATGGAAGCTGTGCTCGAGCATCCGGAGTTTTCGGCTACAAACACCTGCTCGGTGAACACTTCAAACACTATTCCATCTGTAATTTTCAAACTTCTTTCAGGGACTTCGGCCCCCGCAGCCACTCAACAGCTTGCGCCGATGCTGATCGAGGTGAACGCTGGATTTTATAGTGCCACCAACAGCACGACGATCTATGCATCCAAGGCGCTGAATTCAGCTTCGTCATTGGCCCTCGTTGGAGGAATGACTTGCAACAACACGCAGGGTAGCCAAACCTGCTGTCCTGGCACCTCGGGCGGCTCTTGTCCCCAGAGCGGGATCAATACGGGGGCACTCTACGGCAACAGCTCTATCACCGGGGCAAACGTTTTTCAGATGGCCAATCTTGCAACCTACGGTGGCTCAACCATCACCGACACTTCGGGTAATGAATATCTCTATCTACAGTATCGCGGCAACGCCTATGAAAATGGATCCGATGATTGGAGTGGGGTATGGGGTAAATTCGATAGCAGCGGCAACATCCTGACTAATTATACCACCGCCTACTCGATTACCGGCGGCACCGTTAAATTTAACAACCGCGAAGTGTTTCTTTCTCAAGGCTGGTATAGAAGAGAGTACCTACGCTGGATCTTTTACTGTGCCACATCATCTCAGCTAAGCACACTACCGGGCAGCACGAGGATAGACGCCGTAAAAAACGTCGTCACCTCACTCGTCAATAGCAACCCTAGCGTAAATTTCGGTATAGCGACATTGAACGGCACTACCTATTCACCGGGTACGTACACTACCAACCTCTACGATCAGTGGTATGGGCCGCAGGGAAACGTTGCTGCTTGTGGCACCTCGCGCATCCGTCAAATAATAGGTACCACAGCGGCAACGATTATCTCCGATCTTTCGACTATTTCGGCGAGTGGAGGTACGCCACTTACCAACACGTACATAGAAGCGTTGCGCTATTTCGGTGGTGCCGCACGCAGCGATTCGTGCACAAGCTCAACCACAGCCTATACCTCGCCCATGACGGGCCAGTGCGATGCACATGCCATCATCGTCATGACCGATGGACTCCCCTCCACTGAGAGCGCAAAAAAGTGGCCCAATGGCAGCTACCCCACAAACGTAGATAGTAATTCGAACCCGGCCGCATCGATGAGCAGTTGCTCAAGCGGCAATGACGCGTGCTTCTCATCGTTTTTTTCAGACTCGGCATGGTGGGGATATCATACCGACCTACGCTCGACCGTGAGCGGAATTCAAAATGTCGTAACCTATGCCATAGCCTTCGGCGTTGATCGTTATCCAACGTTGGACCGCGTAGCCGCTGCGGGTGGATCAGGAACTGTCTATACCGCAGTTACTTCGAGCGATCTCTCCTCAGCACTGCAAAGTATTGTGGGTATAGTCTTTGAAACCCCGACATCGGGGGCAGGTGTAGCCACGCTTGAAAAGCTCTATGGCGAGGCTAAGGTGTATCAACCTATTTTCTACGCCGATCAATGGGTCGGACGAATTCAGGTTCTCCACTATGACAGCTCAAGCGAAACACTACTCTTTGATTATGACATCGCCGACACCCTTGATAGTCGTGACATTTCGGCTAGTCCGAGAAGGATTATTACGGGCAATGATCCCGATAACGACGGAAAGACCAATACTACCTTAAACTTTACCTCAACGAATGCCTCAGCGCTTCGACCGCTTCTTTTCCGCTTTTATGATAACGCCACCCTCAGTTCCTCTCTGCTACCGACTCCACTTCAAAGCTATACTCAAACAGGTGCGGCCTCGACTCTGATCTCATATATTAGCGGGCAAGCGATCTCGGGGATGCGCGTACGTGACCGAAATGCGGATAACAAGGTGGACCGCTTGGGCGACATTGTGTACGCCAAACCGGTTGAAGTCGGGCCAAAGAACGGAAACTATAACTTACTTGACGACTACAACGATTACGTCGCCAGCCGCAACTCGCAGCCACATCTTCTGTTGGTTGGTGCCAATGATGGCATGTTGCACGCCTTTAACTCGATTACCGGCGAAGAGCTGTGGGCCTATATACCGTCTTCTCAGCTTCCGTATCTTGAGAGATTAGGACGCCTCGCCTACACCACCCAATACCGACGTGCTTTTGTGGATGGACCCATTAGCGTGGAGGATGTCTACCGTAACGGAGCGTGGCATACGATTGCTATGTTCGGTCTTCGCAGTGGCGGATCGAGCTATACCGTACTTGATATCACCGAACGCTCTAATCCTACTCTTATTTGGGAGGTAAGCGATCCAGCCATCTATGGACAAAGCTGGGCCAAACCAGTCGTCGTAATCTCCAACGCAGCCAACGGCGATACTAATCCAGCAAGCTACAAATGGTATATGACTGTCGGCACCGGCGAGGGAAAAACGACAACGGGGGTCAATCTTGCTGTCTATGATTTATCAAGTACGACACCTCCGACACCAACCACGATTGTGCTCTCATCTTCAGACGCCGCTGGTACCCGTAGCACTGGTGTAGCCACGAGCGACGATGATCAGGATCGAAACGTAGACCGTCTCTATGTCGGAACCGAAACTGGAGACCTGTACCGGGTTGCTGTAAATGGACTGGCTTCCGCATGGACTGCTGCACGCGTGTATGACGGCCCCGTGACACAGCCAATCGTAGCGACTCCACTCACTGTCCTGGCGGACAACCCGCAATACACGGGCTCAGGTAGCGGAGTCACAGGAATCCCGCTGGCGGTTGGTGTGTACTTCGGCACAGGGCGGCACGACCAAACAACCGATATTACGACTATCGCCGCTAACACTCAGGCCATTATAGGGATCTTTGACCCCGTTGACACAACCTCTGATACGTTGGGATCGGTGCTCTCCGCGCTAACGCCAACGAATCTGCAGACTCAAACTCCAGCTTCGTTCTCTGTGCGGCGCGATACAACCTCGGGTAAATATTTGCTGCCGACGGGGAAGCCAGGCTTTTTGTTGCAACTGGCAACGACCGTAAATTTCAGCAGCCCCCACTTCATCGATCCTGTGGGTGAAGTAGTCAATCCTGCCATAAACGTGCGCGGCGAGGTGCTCTTCACCACATTCGTACCCGACACGGCAGCATGCGATATCGGAGGCCTAAGTTTCCTTACGGGAGTACACTTTGCTACCGGCGGCGGTGCTGTTGTTGATAGAGTCAGCACTCCTCGACGCCCTTTTTATAATGGTGGAGTTCCCGATGTGGACGGTAATGGCCAGTTTAACTCTACTGACCTGACTCAAGGGGTGAGCAGCGGGAGACTTGAACCAGTATTTGACGCAGCCGTAAGTACCGTAGACCTGAGTAACGATGTCACTCCGTATCAGCATGATGGAGCGCTTACGGTGGATGATGTGCGGCTGCAGAGTAGTAACACAGGCGCGATCTTGCCATCCGTTTGTGCAGTCGGACACACCGGACTTCCCGGCTCACCCAGCCTTCTTCTTGGAACACGCAAAATCGTTGTGCCGGAGGCCTATCCATCAGATCCAGGACCAGCCGGAAGTGGCAGTGGTAACGGTGGAACGGGAGAGAACGGACAAATCGGCTCCACCGACCAGATGCCGCCTCCCAAACTCGTGCCGATGAATATGTATAATTTACCCGTTCGTATGCTAAGTTTCCACGAAGTGACCGGTGACTAAAAGGAGAGTTCAATGAAGCGCTTTTGGATAATGGTTTGGACTATCGTTATGCTCGCAGCTATCGTACCGGCGTATGCCGATGATGCCGCCCATACTTCGCAAGGCGGAGTTTCCGACAACAGGACAGATGCGGAGACAGCACAGATCTTAGCTCAGATTGAAAAACTTGCTGAAGATGTGCGCCGCGGGAGCCCTCGGTTTTCGATGGTGGGAGAGTTAATGACCGACAACGCTGGCAGATATACTATCAATGGCGACTGGTTCAGGGTTGATCAGAAGACTTCGATTGATGGCGACCTGGTGATTGGCAGCCAAATTGAGGTGCGCGGCACCATCAGTGGAGGTGGAGAGAAAATTGCACAACAAATAGTCGTTCGCGGCAACGGAGCTGTGAGGGGTGCCACAGCCATCAGTCGCACTCTCGAACGTAGTGGCGACCCTCGTGTAGTGCGGAGGCTGCGTTAAGCCTAGCCAAGTACAGACAGGTTGGTGGATTGAGTGGAGGCGTGGGCGGCTAAGGCCCTGTTAATTAACAGGGCCTAAGGCTGACGTCAGCCTCATCGGTTCTCAGAAATGATCACTTGTTGAGGTTATTTGCGCAGCTTGACAAGAGGGCGAGTAGTTACACGAGAACGGTGAGTGCAGCGAGTATTTCGTTATGAACTTGTGAAATTATACCGCCGCCATAGGCGGATTTAAGAAGGCAATGTCTCGCAGGTCCCCATTCTTGACCACCTGCACTCAGGATGGTATTCTCCCGAGCATGGATAAGTTCTTTTTCCAATCTGGCCTTTGGTGGTGGGGTTAATCCCCCTGCTCTTACTTTTCTTTTTCTCAGCCTTTATCGTCGTTTAGTCACCCAAGCTTTCTTGGTTTCACCGTTATGCAGAGCGCCCCACCGCCCCCATTCACTATCCAAACGTCAGTTAAACGCGCCTTGGCCGATACCGTCACTCCCGTAAGTATCTACCTGCGGCTACGTGCCAAATTTCCCGAAACGATGCTCCTCGAGAGCGCCGACTACCGCGGCACGGACAATAGCTTTTCCTATATCTGCTGCATGCCGTTTGCGCACCTAACCCTGAATAATGGCACCTTCGTCGAAGAGCTTCCCGATGGCTCATCTGAAAGCCGCTCCGTTGAAAGCTACCGTGCCGAGGGGGAAAGCCCCGTGCAGAAAGCGCTCGAACGCTTCGCCGGGCGATTCTCAGCCGCACCGGCCGCCCCACTCCCCGCTGGCGTAATCAACGGCATGTTCGGCTATCTCGCCTTTGATGCCATCGAGAATATCGAGGATATAAAACTACAAGCCAAGCAGGTAGCACATGAAGCTATCCCACAGCTACGCTACTCAGTTTTTCGCTATGTTCTAGCGATCAATCACTTCAAGGATGAGATCTATTTTCTAGAAAACAGCTGCGCGCGGGATCAACGGACAACCGCCGTCGATATCGCCGCCCTCGCCTTCTGCGGAGAGGTAAAGCCCGGCTCATTTCACGCCACAGGCGCTGAAGAATCAAATTTGAGCGATGAAGCCCATGTTGAGCTGATCAATAAATGTAAGCGCCACATCTTTCGTGGCGACGTCTTCCAGATCGTCCCCTCACGAAAGTTTATGCAACGCTTCGAGGGAGATGATTTCAACGTCTACAGGGCACTGCGTTCACTGAACCCATCACCGTATCTCTTCTATTTCGACTACGGCAGTTACCATATCTTCGGCTCATCACCTGAGGCCGAATTAGTCGTTAAAGGCAGCCAAGCCTCGATTCATCCGATCGCCGGAACTTACCGCCGCAGCGGCGATGAGACTGAGGACCTAAAAGCGGCCTCACGCCTCCTCGACGATCCAAAGGAGTCCGCCGAACACGTCATGCTCGTCGACCTAGCGCGAAACGACTTAAGCATCCACTGCTATCCGGTGGCAGTTGATCGCTTCAAGGAGGTGCAGCTCTATTCACATGTGATCCATCTGGTCTCGAAAGTAAGCGGCACGCTCAAAGCGGGAGAGTCTTCAATCGCCGTACTGACCTCGACCTTTCCGGCGGGAACTCTTAGCGGCGCGCCAAAATACAAGGCACTGCAGCTGATCGATAGCTACGAGCCCAGCCGACGTCATTTCTATGGTGGCGCCCTCGGCTTTATCGGCTTTAACGGTGACATCAACCATGCGATTATGATCCGCTCGTTTTTAAGCAAAGATGGCATTCTCTGTAGTCAGGCTGGGTCCGGAATCGTGGCCGACTCCGTGCCCGAGACCGAGGTGGCCGAGGTACGGCACAAGCTCGGTGCACTTAAAGCTGCGGTAAAAATGGCGGAGGAGCTATGAAGATTCTAATCCTCGACAACTACGATTCGTTTACTTACAACCTCGTCCACCTCCTCCACCATGTCCTTATCCACGATGGCAAAGAAAGCGATCTGCACGTCATACGCAACGACAAGATCGCACTCGATGATGTCAACGCGTTCGACAAGATACTACTCTCACCAGGGCCGGGAATCCCGCTCGAAGCCGGAATAATGCCCGAACTCGTACGGCGCTACGCCCCCTCGAAGAGCATTCTCGGCGTCTGTCTCGGTCACCAGTGCATCGGTGAAGTATTTGGCGCCAAGCTCGTCAACATGCAGGCCCCCGTCCACGGCAAGGCAACTCTGACCACCATCTGTGAGCCGGACGAAAAGCTCTTTACCGGCCTGCCCAGCCCGATCCGCACCGGCCGCTATCACTCCTGGTTGGTCGATCGCGAGGGCTTCCCGGCCGAACTTGCCATAACCGCTATCGACGATCAGGGCCGGATCATGGCCCTGCGGCACAGGCGCTACAATGTTTGCGGCGTACAGTTCCACCCAGAATCCGTACTGACTGAGCATGGCGATATAATGATGAGGAATTGGCTAAACCTGTGAAGGATATACTTAATCATCTTTACTCTAAGAATGTCCTGGAGAGCGCACAGGCCAAGGCGGTGTTGATCGGCATTGCTCAGGGCCGCTATAATGCTTGCCAGGTGGCGGCATTCCTCTCGGTGTACCGCATGCGCCAGGTCGCGGTCGAGGAGCTCGTCGGCTTTCGCCAAGCGATGCTTGAGCTTGCACTCCCGCTCGACCTTTCCCCATATCGTACTATCGATCTATGTGGCACTGGTGGCGACGGTAAAAACACCTTCAACATCTCAACCGTGACGGCCTTCATCGTCGCCGGCGCGGGCGTCAAGGTAGCCAAACACGGTAACTACGGGGCCTCTTCCAACATCGGCTCTTCAAACCTAATCGAGGCTCTCAAGATCCCATTCCCCTCAACTGAAGCGCAGGCCCGCAGCATGCTGGAACGCGCCGGTATCGCCTTCCTGCATGCCCCATTGTGGCACCCAGCGATGAAAAATGTCGCGCCGATCCGTAAAGATCTTGGGGTGCGCACCCTCTTTAACATTCTTGGCCCGCTAGCCAATCCGGCACGCCCCGCCTTTCAGCTCGTCGGAGTCCCTAGCCGCGACCTGGTGGAGCTCTATAGCTCCACCCTGCGACGCGGCGATACGCGCTACGCCGTGGTCTACTCCACCGGCGGCTTCGATGAGATCTCCCTTACCTCGGAGACGATCGTAGCCACTACCGCCGGTGAAGAGGCCATACAGAGCTCTTCTTTCGGACTGCACACATGGCAGGAGGACGACATTAAAGGCGGCGCAACTGTTTCCGAAGCTGCAAAAATATGCTTGGATATCCTCCACAACCGCGGCAGCGCGGCGCAAGAGGAGGTCGTCATCGCCAATGCGGCATTGGCGCTTTCTCTCGTGCATGCCGAAAAACAGCTTTGTAATCGTGAAGCACTGTCTAACTATACAGCCCAGGCGCGTGAATCGCTTCGCTCACAACGCGCCCTCAAAGCACTGACAACGCTCCAAGAGATGCACCCATGACCATTCTTCAAGAGATACTCGCCCACAAGCGTGACGAGGTGCGCAGTAATAAGGAGCTTTACCCGATTAAGCTTCTTGAACGAAGCACCTACTTTACGAGCCAAACGGTTTCTCTTAAAAAATACCTGCAGCGTAGTGATCTACTCGGCATTATCGCTGAGATTAAGCGTAAATCCCCGTCCAAGGGGTATATCAACCGATACATCTCGGTCGAAGAGCTCTCCATCGGCTATATGCAAGCCGGAGCCTCTGCCCTCTCCGTGCTCACGGATGAAAAGTATTTCGGCGGCAGCGCACAGGATCTGCGCCTCGCTCGACAGGCAAATTTCTGCCCGATCTTGCGCAAAGAGTTCATCGTTGACGAATACCAGATCGTTGAGGCCAAGGCGATCGGCGCCGACGTTATCTTACTTATCGCCGCCGCACTAACGCCGGCGCAGGTGGCAAGCTTCTCCGCCTTCGCCAGATCGTTCGGACTCGAGGTGCTGCTTGAGGTGCACACCAAAGAGGAGCTGGCTTCGCATCTCTGCGACAGCGTCGACCTGGTGGGCATTAACAATCGAGACCTGCACACATTCACCATCGACGTACGCAACTCGCTTGAGATCGGCGCCCTCGTTCCACCCGGCATGATAAAGATCTCAGAGTCCGGCCTCGATGACGCCGCCACCGTCGTGCGCTTAAAGCAGGCAGGGTTCAACGGATTTCTTATCGGTGAGGCTTTTTTGAAGAGCGCCAAGCCGGACCAGGCCTGTGGGATGTTTATCGAGGCGATCCGTCAGGGCCTCCACGTCGTAAATGGCTCTGCTGGGCAACGAGAAGCTCAGCCGAGTGCTCAAACAGAATTTGTCGCTAAAAAAACAGTAACTTAGACGAGGCCGAACCTCGCCAGGAAGTATAAACGAAAGTATAAAGGAGTATAGAAAGGTTGAAAATCAAGGTCTGTGGCATGCGCGAGCCGCACAATATTGCAGAAGTCGCACAACTAAAACCGGCTTACGTCGGGTTCATCTTCGTTCGCGATTCTAAACGTTGGATCGGTCGAGATTTCGATCCTGTGCATCTCAACCTTTTGGAGGGTGAGAGCAAGGCCTGTGGGGTCTTCGCCTCTGAGTACCTCCCTACCCTCCTTGACCGCGTTGACTACTATCACCTCGACGCCGTTCAACTTCACGGCGATGAAACCGCTGAGTACTGTAAAAAACTCCGCACCAGACTCCCCGATATCGAGATCATTAAGGCCTTCGGAATCGATCCCAGCTTCGATTTTAACAGTCTTGTGCCCTACCAAGAGAGCGTCGATTACTTTCTCTTCGATGCCAAGGGAAAAGAACGCGGCGGCAACGGCACCACCTTTGATTGGCAGCTCCTCAAAAAATACACCCTGAGCACACCGTATTTCCTTAGTGGTGGCATCGGACCGGATACAGTCGCTGCGCTCAAAGCATTTGCACCTGAAGCCTCAGCCCTGGCCGGAGTCGACCTGAACAGTAAGTTCGAGACCGCCCCGGCTATGAAATCTGTCCAACAACTATCCGCATTTATGAGCTGCCTGCCATGAGCTATTTCGTTGATACCGAGGGATATTTTGGAGAATTTGGCGGGGCCTACATCCCTGAGATGCTGTATCCCAATATCGACGAGCTACGCCGCAGCTATCTGCAGATCATCGAGAGCCATGACTTCTGCCAGGAGTACACGACGCTGCTCAGGGATTATGTGGGACGCCCTAATCCGCTCTACCTCGCAAAGCGCCTCTCGGCGGCCTACGGCTGCAAGGTTTATTTAAAGCGCGAAGACCTTAACCACACCGGTGCGCACAAGATAAACAATACGGTCGGCCAGATTTTGGTGGCCAAACGGTTAGGCAAGAAACGCATCATCGCCGAGACCGGAGCTGGCCAGCATGGCGTGGCAACGGCAACCGTCTGCGCCTTGATGGGTATTGAGTGCGTCGTCTACATGGGCCAGGTCGACACCGAGCGCCAGGCGCCGAACGTGGCACGGATGCAGTTTCTCGGAGCGACGGTTGTGCCGGTAACAAGCGGCAGCCGCACCCTTAAAGATGCCGCCAACGAGGCCATGCGCGACTGGATCGCGCACCCCGGTGACACGCACTACATCATCGGCTCGGCCGTCGGTCCACACCCCTTCCCCGATATGGTAGCCCGCTTTCAAGCGGTGATTAGCCAAGAGATTCGCGCCCAACTAAAAGAAAAGACCGGCTCAGAGCTGCCGCAGTACGTGCTCGCCTGTGTCGGCGGGGGCAGTAACGCTATCGGTGCCTTCTATCACTTCATCGATCAGCCGCAGGTCAAGCTTGTCGGCATCGAAGCCGCGGGCAAAGGGCTGACGAGCGGGTTTTCAGCAGCGACCACGGCCCTGGGACGCCCCGGCGTGCTCCACGGCAGTAGGACTCTGGTAATGCAGACCGCAGACGGCCAGATTGAAGAGGCGCACTCCATCTCCGCCGGTCTCGATTATCCCGGCATCGGGCCGCAGCATGCCCATCTATTTTCGAGCAAACGGGTACAGTACGTCAGTGTTACCGACGAGCAAGCACTCAAGGCGGCGCTGCAGCTGGCAAACCTTGAAGGCATTATTCCGGCGCTTGAGAGCGCCCATGCCCTGGCCTACCTCGGGTCACTCAACGCCTCCACAGAGGATAACGTCGTCGTCTGCCTCTCCGGCCGCGGCGATAAAGACATGGCTGCCTATCTTGAGTATGCACGCAAATGAGCAGCTATTATTCCCGCTCGGCGCTCGGGCCCAAAGGCTTCGCCCGCTTGATCTTACCGGCCGACCACTAAATGATGGCATCTATTCACTTGTGAGTTTAACATGCGCAATCGACTCAACGATCTCTTCAGCTCAGGAAAAAAAGTACTCTCCGTATATCTTACCGCGGGATTTCCGAAGCTTAACGACACGACGGCACTTTGTCTGGCGCTACAGGACTCTGGAGTCGATCTGATCGAGATCGGCTTTCCCTTCTCCGATTCTCTCGTAGACGGACCAACGATTCAGCAGAGCAATGAAGTTGCCCTCAAAAATGGCATGTCTCTGGAGCTTCTTTTCGAGCAGCTTAAAACCATCCGCCAGAAGGTGCACATTCCACTCCTGCTCATGGGGTGTATCAATCCCGTCTTGCAGTTCGGCGTTGAGCGTTTTGCCGCGCAGTGCGAGGCCTGCGGTATCGATGGCCTCATTTTGCCCGACCTGCCACCGACAGAATACGTGGCACAGTACCGGGCGATCTTTGAACGCCACAAACTGCACTTTATCCTCTTCGTCACCCCGGCCACCACCACCGAGCGCATCCGCCAGATTGACGAACTAAGCAGCGGCTTTATTTACGCTGTCTCATCGGCAGCGGTAACCGGCGGCGTGCTCACCATCGATACGGCACGCCAAAACTATTTTCAAAAGCTCCAGGAGCTTAAATTAAAGAGCCCAATACTCGTCGGCTTCGGTATCACCGACCGCACCAGCTTTGAAAGCGCCGCCCACTATACGCACGGCGCCATCATCGGCAGCGCCTTTATCAAGGCGATTGAGAAGGCCCCAGACTTAAACCAAGCAGTTCGTCGTTTCATTACGAGCATTCGAGCACTATGATCATTCAACTCGACCCAGGCATAACCCCCGCTGCCTTAGAAACCATTAAGCAGACGCTGCAACACGGCGGCTACAAGTCGAGTGAGGTTAAAACCCAAAAGGCGTATTACCTCGTCGCCCTCGGCACCAAAGAGATCGACATCCGCACGATCGGGCACCTCGCCGGCGTGCGCGACGTGCATCGCGTCTCTGATGCCTACAAGCTCGTCTCGCGCAAGTGGAAGGTACATCCAACGGCGATCGACCTTGGCGACGGCATCCGCATTCGCGAAGGCGAACTAGCGCTTATCGCCGGACCGTGTTCGATCGAGAGCGAGGAACAGGCGCAGCGCCTGGCGCAGCATCTTAAGGATAACAACGTCCGCATCATGCGCGGTGGCGCGTTCAAGCCACGTACCTCCCCCTACTCTTTTCGCGGAATGGGGCTCGATGGCCTAAAGATGTTTTACCGCGTGGCGCGTGAGCATGGCATTCGAGTCATCTCCGAGGTTCTTGAGATCTCCCAGATAAAAGAGATGTACGACTACATCGACATCTATCAGGTCGGAACGCGCAACACCCAAAACTTTAGCCTGCTGCACGAGCTTGGCCGAGTGGATAAGCCGGTGCTAATTAAGCGCGGCATGTCCGGCACCATCGAAGAGCTTCTCCAATCTGCCGAGTACATCTTTGCCAACGGCAACGAGCAGCTTATCTTATGTGAGCGCGGCATCCGCACCTTCGAGAAGGCCTACCGCAACACCCTCGATCTTAATGCTGTGCCAGCCCTGAAAGAGAAATCGCACCTGCCGGTGATCGTCGACCCCTCACACGGCGTCGGCGTACGCCGCTGGGTCGAGCCGATGGCGCTTGCCGCCGTCATGGCTGGCGCCGACGGACTCCTCCTTGAGATTCACCAAACTCCCGAAGAAGCCGCCTCCGATGGGCAGCAGACGCTTAATTTCGAAGAGTCGGCTCGGGTTTTTCGGCGTGCACGCGAGGCGTTAGCAGCGCGCTGCTAGCCCACCTTCGGTGCGAGAACCTTCCTCTCCAACAGCGGACAGACTAGAAAAGCCAGGTACTCAGAGAAAAACGCGTTGGTATAGGGTGTAGCAGGTGCAAAAAGTCTTGTCACGAAGCGACTCAACAGGCACATGCTATATCTCGCCGTAGCTCTTTGAAATAAAAGGAACTTTTATTTCAAAGGCGAAGGCGGATTACGAAGTACCCCGTAAAGACTTTTTGCGGATGGTATAGAAATGTCACTTCGTAATTAGTAGTCCTTAGCCGCACCGGACAGGGACTGAATAGGTTCAAAAATGGGCAGTTACAGTCCGGATCGGGAATAGAATAATCGACTGATTCTACGTAGTAAATTCTGAGGATGATTGCTTAAGAATTTTACAGGCGTTAGTATGGGGGACTAAGTACAATACATAGCTATACCCTTTAAAGAATTGGGTCTTCGCGCTTTTGTGTGGGTAAAATAAGCCTATTAATGGCGCAATGAGTCCCAATCTAATTGGCTTTTAGCGATTTCTAGACTGTGGTAAACGTGTCACGATTTGTGGCATGAAAAATGGGGTAAGCAAGAAGTCGCTTTTGGATGGGTATCACGTACCTGGATTCCGAACTCTATGTCGTGTCAAAGGTCGCTTTGGCGACCGGTCGGCTCTGGTGGTCAATCTTATTAGGCGCCAAAAAAAACAATCTGTGGCGGATGTGGCACCACACACCGCATTTTCTACGATCGTCGCACACGGCAGGCGCGAGACCTTAGCGCTGGTGGGCGGCGTGTATATCTTGAGTTCGAGTTTCGACGAGTCGATTGCCAGGTCTGTGGTGCCGTGAAGCAGGAGCGGTTAGGATTCTTATCTTCGAGCTCGAAGTTCACGAAGAGACTGGCATACGTGATTGGCGATCTATGCCGAACGATGACCATTAAAGACGTGGCCAAGCGCATGCACCTTGACTGGCACACCGTGAAGGAACTGGACAAAGAGTACATGCGAGAGCAACTGCGCCGTGCCGGGACCGCCACGCCGCAGGTGATTGGGATCGACGAGATATCGATACGTAAAGGGCACACCTATCGGATTGTGGTAAGCGATCTTGAGAGACACGTGCCCATATGGTTTGGCGGCAAGGATCGCTCAGAAGCCAGCATGGATGAATTCTACAAGAACTTAGGAGCAAAGTCCTGTGCGAAGCTCCGGCTAGCAGTCATGGACATGTGGAAGGCGTTTGGTAACTCCGCCCGACGGCACGCACCACAAGCGGCAATTCTGTTTGACAAGTTCCACGTATTACGCCACCTCAGTGATGCGCTCGACAAGGTGAGAAAGAGCGAATATGCCCGTTTGACGGGCCGAAGCCGCAAGTTTATCAAAGGGCAGAAGTATACTTTGCTCTCCCATCGTGCCA
>CAIXSY010000207.1 GCA_903922175.1 uncultured delta proteobacterium
GCATAGTAAGCCGTAAGAAGCCGACAGCTTGCCTATAGACGTTTAGTTTTTCGTGGCAGAACATACATCATTAGTTTCGGTATTTTTATTCAAAAGTTGCTTCGAGTTTCTTTTATTTTAAGGATTAGGCGCAGGAGCAGGGGCAGGAATCAGGAGCGGTTCCAGTTCAAGTTCAATAATACCTTAGCTCACCGTCTAAGTGGCATTAAGCGCGGACGTCTCGTCCGCAAAATATTCGCAGTCCTTTGGGCCTGTTAATGCGGACGAGGACGTCCGCGCTCCCAGGAAGATCAAAAATCGCCACACTTATTGAACCGTTATCTTCAAATGGCGTAACTCACCGATAATGCACAATATTTATTGCTAGCGCGGCGGTGCGAAGTCACGAAGATAAATGTATTGAAGTCCATATAGCGCCTTCGTTCCTTCGCGCTAAAATTCCAGAGGTGGTATGGTGACGCCCTAGTGCCCCATTTTTTAAAGCACATGAGTTTGAATTCCTCGCATAACCCCTGTTAGCGGTTGTTGCTGGCCTCTCGGCCTGCGTGGTTATACGTTCTAATTATTTTTGAGTGTGGTTTTTATGCGAGCTTTTCGCCTGGCGGTCTCTCTCATTCGTGTTCCACGCCTCTTCGCCTCTCTCTTTCTTATCCCCCTTACTCTTGGTCTGCTTGTAGTTGCTGCGCAGCTGCTGGCAACGGTGATGTTCATCAAAGCATCCTCGATGAACACGCAGACAGTTGGTGAACATCTTGATAGCTGGAAGACCTCGCACGGCTACATCAGAAAATTGCTCTTCGGGACCCGCGAACTCCTGCCACAGGTTCGTGTTTGTCGGTGGGTTATTGTGGAGAAAGACGGTAAGCGCTACGAGGAGCCGCCGAGTAGTGAGTGTGCTCCAAAGAGCCTCGATGTTGCCATCATCGATCCCCATCCCGAGGTGCTAGACACCGTCCCCTATGAGGCATTGTTTAATGGCAATACTGAACGGATTCACATCTGTCGCGCCTGCCACCCCCACATCGTTATTCACAATGTTGCAGGGGAGCTACGCACCGATACGAGCTCGGTGTGGGGAATGCTGCTGCTGCAGCTCGTGCGGATTAACGACACTATGGGGCAACATTATATTGAGGTAGCCAAGGACAAAGATCGTATTCAGGGACTTCTTGGGGGTGTTTATTTTTCGGCATTTGGTTTTCGCAAAAGCCTGGCAGCACAGGGGATGAATCTTCAGGTGGCGGCGGTGCTTAATATCGCCTCTCTGGTGGTAATCTCACTCTGGCTGGCGCTTAAGGCACATCGCAAAGTGCTCGACTACTTCGCTCGCAACGGCGCGCTGCTGCCGATGGTGGCGGCGACGGGCAAGCATTCGTTTTATTCTGCGATCTGGATCCTGACGCTGCTTCGCGTCGGGGCGTTTCTATTGGCAGCTATTCCTGCCACCATTATAGTGTTCGCGCAGATGCTAGAAGATCAACCGACAACCTCGTTTTTTGAAGGGGAACGCATCTTCCCCTATCTATGGATTATTGTTATCGCTTTGAGTTTTGCCCTAGCGACCTTGATTGCTTCGATAGCTGACCTAAAGCAGCGACATAGCTTTCTTAGCTTTTTTTACCTCTATGCGCCGATGCTGCTCTGCTTTTCCGGAGCGCTCATCTGGGGGGTGACCTTCCTTGTCGATAGCGAATTCGTGGGATACTTTAGAAATATAACTGCGGCCCTTCCCGTTATCGGCATGGCGCCGATGATTATCTCACCGCTTTTCCAGCCGAGTCTATGGGTCCTCGTCGTTCACGCTCTCTTGACGACCGTTCTCATTCTTCTGTTCCTAAAACGCAACGCGCGCTGGTTTGCGGCGCACTTGGAGGAGCTATGAGCCAGCGCCAGACGGAATTTAAAGCATCGGCACTTAAAGTAGCCTATGACCGCCATGTGGCTCTTGACCTGTCTGAGTTGGCGCTGAGTGGTAATGTGATCGCTCTGATCGGGCATAATGGAGCGGGAAAGTCGACGCTGATTAAGACACTCCTGGAGCTGCTTCCAGCCCAGAGCGGAACCTTTAGTCTGTGCGAGGTTGTCGATGGGCAGCGTACGAGGCTCTGTCCGCATGAGCATATGACTTTTTGCCCTGAAACCGGGGCTGTTTTTGCCGATATTCCGGTAGAAAGCTATATCAAACTATGGTGCCGGATTAAGCACGACGACGCCCTCTACTATCGCCATCAGGGTGCTGACATAATCGAGATGCTCTCACTTGCCCCCCTGCTTCCGATGCTCGGACGCGAACTCTCTAAAGGGCAGCGTCGTCGTGTGCAGACTGCGATAGGCTTTCTCACCCGGCCGCGCCTGTTTTTATTCGATGAGCCCTTCGATGGCCTTGACGTGCAGAAGTCGCACGAACTGGCGGAGATCTTCACGGCGCAGTCGACGCAGATGTCATTTATTATCTCTTCACATCGCATGGACGTCGTCGAGCGCCTGGCGGACGTGGTGATAGTGCTTAAGGAGGGGCGCATCGTTTCTGCCGGGTCGCTCGATCGGGTCTGCACCGAACTTTGCGCGCAAAGTATCCATATCAGCAACCTCGCCAATCCTAGTCGCCTTTTGACCGAGTTGCGTGGCAGATTCCCGGCTTCACTCGTCAATCGTATCGGCGATCATATCTCGGTTACCGGTGCAGAGTTTGATCTGGAGATGTTGCGAGAATTTGTAGCGCAGATAGATCGCAACGGCGCGCAGATGAGCTCCGTAAAGCCGAGTCTTACCGACGCCATGAACTACCACTTACGCAAGATGCGTTGACCGCTCTAGGTCAAACTAGTAATGTGGTGCTATGCCTATTAATAGACGTGAGATCCCCCCCTTGCAGTCGCAATGCCGTCCGGAGTTCACTCCGGTGATCGTTGCCCGGTCATATTCATTTGGCCGTGGCGACCCGATGCGCATCTGTCGCGGTAAGTCGCTCACCGTGTGGGTTCAGGTTCATTCGCACCATGCGCGTAAATGCCGTGTCCGTTTTTTTAACACTCTTGACGATCGGCTGGATGAACGCCCACATTATGAAGAGTGTCATCGTGGCGATGATGGTCTTTTCGTCTGCTTCTTTGTGCCTATGCGCACGGGCGCTTTCGTCTTTCGCGCCAGTTACTCGCTTGATGATGGTAAGAGTTGGACGTTTGATGAGGTGCCCTATACCTGGCTCGTCGCCGATCCACCGGCATTCAATGATATCCGCATGTATACCCTGATACCGACGGCATCTCAGCATATCGGCCATTGGCGAATGCAGCTCGATCGTATTAAACAGCTCGGTTGCAATGCGGTGCATCTGCTTCCTCTGACCTTCATGGATTGCTCCGAGAGCCCGTATTCGGCGCACGATCTTTTCTCTCTTGACCCTTCGTATCTTATCCCCGGAGACCCTCGCGATGGCCTCGATCAGTGGGAGGAGTTTGTTGAGTACGCTAAGAGTTTAGGGATGCGGCTTTGTATTGACCTCGTGCTCAATCATGTCGGCGTGACCAGTCTCATGGCACAGCAAAAGCCCGAGTGGATCCTGCCTGACCCAGCGCAGTCCGATGGATTAAAGCGCGCGGGCTGTTTCACCGGCGCCGGGTGGCTCACGTGGGAAGATCTCGTCCTGCTCAACTACGCCAACCCCGATGATAATCAGCGCGACTCTTTGTGGGCCTATATGTCGGAGTATGCCATGTTTTGGGCTAATTATGCCTCATATACCGGGGGCATGGTGCGCTTTGACAACTTGCATAGCAGCAATCCGCAGTTCGTCAGTATGCTGACGCGTGCGCTGCGTCGCAAGTTCCCCGATTTGACGCTTCTCGCAGAGTTTTTTGGAGACGAAAACACCCTCGCGCGACGCAGTATGGAGTGGGACCTCGACCTTTTACTTGCCACACCGTGGGACTATAAGTTCGTCCCCGAGCTGCGTCGCTACTTTAAGGATCTCCATCGCCAGAGCGATCAGGTGCGATTCCTCGTTCCGATCTCCTCGCATGATTCCGGCACACCGACGCAGGAATTCTGGAACGTTAATGCCACCTATCCGCGCTACGCCGTCTCGGCGTTGCTGAGTTTCGGAGCGACTGGGCTGTCGCAGGGGGTGGAGTGGGGGCTCGATCGAAAGATTAACTTTATCGGACGTAATGCCCCGCTCGTGCAGGGAGAGTCTGAGGAGGTTTTTGGTTTCATCTACCGGGTGAATGAGATCTTAAGAAAGTATCAGGCGTTTCATCTTACCCAGAACTGTCAGTTCGTCGATGAAAATCATGTGGCGATAATCGCCGCCGTGAGGCGCGATTCGCTGCGTCCGTTCGAGTGCTTCCTCGTGGCTGCCAACTTCGACGGCAGTGCCGCACATTCCCTTGATGTTGAAAGTGCCGCGCTTCTTGATGGTGAGGGTGAGTTTTGCACCGAGGAGCTCATCTCCGGCGGCCAGCCCACCGTCTGCTCGACCTCGCGACTACGGGTTGAGCTTGGCCCCTGTCAAGTGCAGGTTTTGCGCTGCCGCAGGGAGAGGCGGGGGTAGGGCAGATTGGCCCGCGCATCGTGTCTTCTACCTGCTATCTGCCTTCTGTAATCCGCTATCGGCAATCTGAAGTCGGCTTTCTGCTGACTGCATCTGATGCAGCCAGCAGCTTTCGGCCGCAGCCCACGGCCTTAGCCGTCTTGTCCTACGAAGCACCTGCCGCAGCTTGTCACGCCATAGCACTGGCCGCAAGGCCGAGCGACGGCGGAAGGCAGGGCGTAGTAGGAAGGGACAACATAGCCAAACACATTCAAAGAAACACAGTCAAACCGGCGGTTTGTCCGAAATGTATTTAACGCGTGCATTTCATCAAAAGCTGTCGGGATTTCCCAAATTTCAAATGTGTTTGGCTAGAATATCGCTTCGAACATGCAACTCATTTAGTACACGTTTCAAGAGTCAAGGAATCTAGCGGCGCGCAGTGCCCCCTTCGGCTTACGCTCAGGACAAGTCGACCCCCGTTCTTCGGTGCCAGGATTTCTTGCGGACAGTATAGCAACTTAATTTGAAACTCGAACGTCGCAGCGTATTATATTTTCCCTACTTGAATATGATAGACGTACGCCAGCAGGGAGCGAGTCGGTTAATAAGATGGCACGTAATGCCTTTTTGATGTCATAACGACGGCCATTATAGTAGATCGATCCCCGCATGGACAGGACAAGAGCCTCGGGTATTGTCGCGCCGGAGTTTGCAAAAAAGGTCCCTTTAGCATCAACCGATAGGTTTTTAAAAGTACCTCTTCCTCGCGCCTTGCTGGTAAATGAAACTGCCTCAATCTCTCCCTGCGAAGTAAGATATGGATAGTGCTTTACGGTGAACGTGCTCTGGTATTCTTCTGCGACGATAGCGGTGGAACCTGTGGACCTAATTCGTCGTAGGGAGCATTGGGCGCTAAGATCAAGGGCCGACGCCTGTTGGACAATCAATGCAACTGTTGAAATTGCTAGAATTGATAAAAGACGCAGTGTTCTCATAGAAAAACCTCTCATGCTGTTAGACGTCGATAAACAAAATATGCCCACTATTCGTTGCTATCCATTTTACCATAATGGGGGGGCTAAGAAAGTTACCCTATCTCCCCAAAACCTCTAAAACATCACGTGCAATCCGTAGCTGCCCAACTTGCGTTAGGCGTAGGGCGAGAATACGCCTAGGCCGCGCTCTCCATGCTTTTTGTTCGTATGTGCCTGGGCGGCAACTGCCCCAACCCCAGCCTTAGGCACTGCGAAATAATAACTTGCGCAATTTGCATCTCATCTTCAGGCCATCTTCGTGCGCATTTGAAGCGGAAAAATCCTCGATATAGCGGTGCTATGTCTGTGTTTTTTCCGGTTCAAATGCGCGCAAATCTGACCTAAATCTGAGCGCAACTTGCATAAGTTATTATTTCGCAGTGCCTTCGCGTACGGGCTTTAGTGGCCGATGGCGAAGTAGTGCGACTGTACCGCAACGCCGATCTCGCCAGTTTCTTTGTCGACGGCTACAATGGAGTAGGTCATTTAAGATGCCTCGTGGTGATCGGGTATTTGCGCCCAATCAAGAAAAATACGTAAAATTTCATCCACTGCAAAGTTACTCAGCGTCTCTGGTTGCCCGATTATTTTTGGCCTGAAAAGTGTCGATGCCAGAGTGAGTACACGCTTGGAAGGATAAAGATAAGACCCATCAGAAAGCAAGAGCTCAGAATAAAGGGACTCCATGCTACAATGTCCATGACATTGGCCTTTGATGAGAGCGGTCCTCCTCCTTCGCCATCGGGAGATCCTTGATCCCAGATGGATCTATGTCTCTTTGTTCTGCCATCCCCTATTGTATGGCATATTTATAGAGCGATAGATACACGTATTTATTAGCTATTTTTCGGGCCTTTTTGGCACCCCGTGAACGTTACCTTCAAACTTTCAGTCTTGCATTGTTCAGCCATCACCTTGGATATTGGGTCGCTGGTAGAGGACTTTCCGAAACCGTCAGTTTTGAGTTCTGTCAACCAACTAGTCAGAAAAAAGCCAGCGCTGCGCGAAGCGCAGCGCTAACGGACCTGCCCCGTCCCCTCAATCATATACTTGTACGTCGTCAATTCCTCTAACCCCATCGGTCCGCGGGCGTGTAGCTTCTCGGTGCTGATTCCGATCTCTGCGCCCATGCCGAATTCGCCGCCATCGGTAAAGCGGGTCGATGCGTTGACATACACGGCTGCGGCGTCAACCTCCTGCAGGAAGCGCTTCTGAGCTTCGATTGAGCTACTGATGATCGCTTCTGAATGTTTGGAGCCGTGGTCCGCGATATGCGCTAGAGCGGTGTCGAGATCGTCGACCACGCGGATGGAGACGATAAGATCGAGGTACTCTGTGTCCCAGTCTTCGGGGGTAGCGGGTACTAATCCCGGGTCTACGCGGCAACACTCCTCGCATCCACGCACCTCAACTCCTTGCGCTCGGTAACGCTCGATTATTCGAGGCAGGAAGGTGGGGGCGATCGGACGCTGTACGAGCAGCGTCTCCATGGCATTACATACTCCCGGACGCTGGCACTTGGCATTCTCAGCAATGCGCAGAGCCATCTCGATGTTCGCGCTCTGCTCAACAAAGACGTGGCACAGCCCTTTAGCGTTACGAATCACCGGCACTTTGGCCCAGCCGCTTATCGCTGCTATTAAAGCCTCGCCACCACGCGGAATGACAAGATCGACGAGGCCTTCAAGTTGGACAAGCTCTCGAATGGCGTCTCGGTCTGTGCTCTCGACTATCTGCACAGCGCCCGCCGGAAGCCCCGCCGATTCGCCTCCCCTCTGCATCGCTTGGGCGATAGCGCAATTACTGCGCAGTGCCTCTTTGCCGCCGCGCAGGATGACTGCATTCGAGGCTTTAAGGCAGAGTACTGCTGCGTCGCAAGTTACGTTAGGACGGGACTCGTAGATAACGGCGATGACACCGATCGGTACGCGCAGTTTGCGAAGCAGTAAGCCATTGGGGCGTATCTCGCGTTTAAGTTCTTGGCCAATCGGATCGGGTAGTGCCCGAACGGTATTGATCGCCGTAATCATCGCCTCGATCCGCCCGCCGTCGAGGCGTAGACGATCGAGCATGGCACTACTTAGTCCAGCTTCCTGAGCTGCCTGCATGTCGGCATCGTTAGCTACGAGAATATCAGGTACGGCCTGACGAAGTGCGTAGATCATTGCCCCAAGGATCTCATCCTTGGCCGCTGTACTCATGGTCAGCAAAGCCCGCGAGGCTTCCTTCGACTTTTGGGCTAGCGATCGTATGCTATTCATCGGTAATTGCTCCTTCGTCGTTACAGCAGCACCATATTGTCTCGGTGGATTGCCTCTTCTTGGTTGACCACCCCAAGAATGGTCTCGATCACTTCGGATGAGTGGCCGCAGATCTTGCTCATCTCGTGGCTGGAATAGCTGCACAGACCGCGAGCAAGGATCTCCCCGTCGGTGTCGGCAACATTAACCACGGCTCCGGCCTCAAACTTTCCATCAACACGCAGCACACCGACAGGAAGAAGGCTTTTGCCGCGAAGCCTTAGTGCGTCACCGGCGCCGCGGTCAATGATCAGCGTGCCGCTCGGCCGTTGAAAGAATTCTAACCATTTACGTCGGCTGCCCAAAGCTTCGCCGGCATTGTTGGCTAACCCAAAGAGTGTACCAACGTCTTTGCCGCTCAGTACCCGCTCCAAAACAGAGCTTTTCCGCCCATCAGCGATCACCACCGCGGCGCCATCTTGAAGCAGCATCGCCGCAGCTCTAAGTTTGGTGGCCATGCCGCCGCTGGAAAGCTCGCTGCCTTTACCCGAGGCTAAGCCAAGAATATGATCGTCAATAGCAGGAACGTATGACACACGCTCCTCGGCTGTGTTCGTTCGGCGCTTAAGTCCATCCGTTGTAGAGAGCAGTACGAGTAGCTCTGCTTCGACCAGAAGCGATACGAGGGCTGCGAGCACGTCGTTGTCGCCAACTCGAATCTCATCGACTGAGACCACATCGTTCTCGTTGACGATGGGGACGATGCCTTGGCGCAGGAGGCGCAGCATGGTGTTTCGAGCGTTGAGGTGGCGCCCGCGGTGGCGTAGATCTTCGTGTGTCAGCAGTACCTGGCCAACATGCAGCCCGTGAGTGGCAAAGAGCCGCGCGTAGATACTCATCAGCTGCGTCTGCCCCACCGCCGCGCACATCTGCAGGCCCGAGACATCTTTGGGGCGGCGCTTAAATCCGAGGGTGTCCATGCCAGAGCCGATCGCTCCTGAGGAGACTAATATTACCTGGCGCCCATCGGCCTTGAGCTGAGCGATCGAGCGTACGAGTGCTCCTATTCTGCGTCCGTCGGGCCGCCCCGATGGGCCAACAAGGACCCGAGTTCCGGCTTTGACAACGATACGCTTGGCGTTTTGGAGTGCTGCTCGGGCTTGCGCCTCTTGGCTAGCGATCATAATCAAGCTCCATTCTCACTCTCTTCCCATGTTAATTTACAGATCTCACTCCAGGGCATCCGAAAAACAGCGATCGCAGTACACGGCGAGGCCACGGTCTGGGGCGCAGGAGGTGAGCATCTTCGTGCTGCACTTAGAGCAGGCGCTGTTCCAGAGCTTGCGTGGGTAACGTTGCGCTGCGCGCCGCTGGTGGCGGCAAAAAAAGCAGGAGCGCGGCACGGGGATGCCGATGTCGCGGTAGAAGGCGAGCTCCTGCGGGAGAATCTTAAAGTTCTTATGGCAATTCTCGCAGGCAAGGAGCGCCTTGGTTATATCGTCAGAGACCTGACTAATCTCCTGTGGCACGGCGTACTGCTGCGCTTGGTGGTCCTTAACGTTCTCATCTAACCAGCTAAACCCCTCGCTTCGCGCCTGATCTTTGCTCATCGGGAAGTGTTCATAGGAGGTGCTGACGTTGTATGGGAGGACACTGACCTTCGGCGGAAAGGGCTCGCCCCACTCGCCGTTCTTATTCATGTGCTCAATTACTCGTGGTAAGAGCGCCTCGTATTCGCTCTTCGTATACTGCTTGTTAAGGATACAGTAGCTTTTTTTCTTGAGCCCGACACATCCGAAAAGGTCGTGACTTCCATTCCACGAGCTGATGCAGTAGGTCAGGTCGCGAATCTGGTTGAGCGCCAGAGAACAGAAGCGCAGGTTGAAAGCGTTATAGCCCAGGTTCGAGCATTCATAGAGCAGCTCACCTTCGCCGCCACCGTAGCAATCCCAGCAGTCGCTGAGGTGAGCAAATGATTGCGTGCAATACTTACAATCGCGAAGACTTAGTCCATCAAAGCAGAGCTGACTGTCTTTGCAGTGCACCAGGTAGTCGCCGCTGACATTCTCGTTATGGAAGCCGCGCATGGCGCGCTCAGGGAAACGCTTGCGAAACTCGTTAAATGTTGCGCAAGCATCCTCGAGGGTGTCGTAGTGCGCTAAGCTTCGGCGCAGCTTTAAAAACTCATCACGCGAGACCTCTCGGTTCATGACGTAGTACTCTTTGTGGCGAAGGTTGCAGCACATCAGGCAACTCTTGCAGCCGGTGCAGTTTGACAGTAGTAGGCTCTCTTGGCAGCTCTCGCAGTTCCATAGATACGCCGAGCGGTAGCATACTCGTGAATCGAGCACCTCGTAGCACAGCTCAAGCTGCTGACTGCGGTAGATGTCAAAGGAGTTTCGTGAGTTACGGATCGTGTAGCTATAGTAGCAATCGCGACTCTCATCGGAGTCAAAGATGAGGTAGCAGTCTTTGTTGCGTCCCGAGTAGTTGGTGTACTCGCAGTTTTCGTCGTGCAGGTAGTCGGTGATTAGCGCCGGACAGGGAACACCTCGATGGAGCTCTGCAAACTGATCGAAGAATGGGCGTGTGAAATCGAACGGGCGGCCGTAGTCAATCGCATCCCAGGCATCACTCCACCAATAGCTCTGCTCAAATACCTTGACCGGAGACTCCGCCGGATAGCAGCTTAAAATCGTCGCCCCGGTGGCATCGCTTTTTCGACGAAAGAGATTGAGGTGATTGACGTTGATCATTCGCCGCTGTAGGCGGCATGGCGCACAGAGCGTTGGTGGTGGCACTTCAACTTTGGCGTAAAATGCCAGATCGTCGGTGCCGATCTCAAACGCAGTCCGGCAGCGGCGACAATTTCTGGTTATCTCCTGAGGCATGCGGAAAGTATAGCTGACATTCCGCAATTTTTGGAAGTGACCTATGTAGGCTATACCGTCCCCCAAAAGTCTTGATGTAAAAAACGCATTTGTGGCGAAGGAGGAAGCGCGGCGCTCCCTTCGGCTGACGCTCAGGACAGGCCGGCAGCCCCCGATATTCGGGAGACGGTCAAGACTTTTTGCGGACGGTATAGTAAGCGGAGGCTCTTAACTGGTCCGTTGAGCTGGTCGGCGCTTTGCGTAAGCGTCACGGGGGCAACAATTGAACTAGCGCAAGGAGTCCAGTTAGACGAAAGCCACGAAACATGACGCCAAGGGCACGAAAGTATTTGCAAATACTTTCGTGCCTTTGGCGTAACTTCATCCCACTTCCATAGTTTTAATTGGTTAGGCCCTGTGACGGCTACCTCTCCGCGTAACTCCGTGCGACCTCAGTGAGAAACATTTAGCGAGTTTTACCCACACTTATTGAGCAATTACCCTTTCTTTGTTTAACTTCTTGGTTTCGCTTAGAAAAACATTGTGTTTTTACGACTCAAGAAAAACTGAGATCGCTCCGTATAGGTATCATAAGAGGTTGTTGTTGTTCTTGAGGCTTTGTAACGAGGGATGGTGAACGCGGGTCGTGTTTGCGGTTCGCAGTGTTTTGAGCCCTTCACCGATACAAGCCAAAATTTCAGTTCCGGGCTTGCCGCTAGAATTCTCTTGCGGTGGGTGCCCCACATTGAGCCGAAGGATTGGCTTGGTGTCTGGACCTGATAACTTCACGGAGGAAGAAACATGGCTATTACTCTTGGTTCAAATATTGCATCCCTAAAGGCCCAACGGACTTTAGGAGTGTCCACTGACCAGTTGTCCAAAACCTAC
>CAIXSY010000208.1 GCA_903922175.1 uncultured delta proteobacterium
AAGGCAAATATTTAAACTAACTCGCTGACTCACGGCGGTCGTGTATCAATTCACTTGAAAAACTGACCGCGACGGCTTCCGCTGCCGTCTGTTTCGTCCCGTCGCGGGTGATTTTATTAATTTCTTGCCTATTTTCACCTCCAGAAAAGTAGCTTTTAGAAAACAGGGTCTTTCCGGACAGGCTCTAGATACCTTATTTTTTTGAACTTGAGCTGTTCCTGATTCCTGCTCCTCAAAGTGGGAGAAACTCGAAGTAACTTCTGAATGAAAACGTCAAGACACCAGGATCGGGAGCGGTTCAGTTCACGTTCAATAATTCTCTTCCATGCCAATACCTTAGCTCACCCTTTAAGTGGCATTAATCGCGGACGTCCTCGTCCGCATTAACAGGCCGAAAGGACTGCGAAGATTTTGCGGACGAGGACATCCGTCGGCTGCGTGCTGTAGCTGATGCTGATGCAGTCAGCAGAAAGCTGACTGCAGATCGCTGAGAGCAGATTACAGAAGGGTCGGTTTAACACTCGTCGGTCCGAGGCATCGCCTCGCTAGACCTTCTCAAAGAACGTCCCCGAAAGTACATCATGCCGACTTAAGCCGCCTTTGATGGCGGGCAATGTCCCTAGAGAAAGGATCGAGAGTGGCAGGGAGAGCGCGCGAACGACGATCTGCTTGCGTTTGGGGAGTCGCCCATCGATTGAGATAAGGTGCAGCCCCGTCATCGCGCTGCCGATAGTTTGACGGCTAGCAAGGAGCGCGACGAGTGGGTAGATGATGCTGAGCAGGATGAGGAGGGCTAGGAATAGCGCCGTCGGGAAAAGTATTTCGACTAGGTCAGGTTTGTCGGCGTTGACGAGGTTTTGTAAGAAGGTAGCGAACGCGCCGCCAAAGGAGAATATCGTGATAATCACCCCAACGCTCATGATCGAGAGGATGTCGACGAGGGCGCTTTTTAGGCGCAGCTTCCAGTGGGCTGGTGTTGGGAGCGCACTCTCGGTGGTTGTCTCTTCGGAGGGGTGAGCAAGCGCCGAGCCGCTTTTGAGCGAGAACATGGGCGCATCGAGGGTACTCTCGATGTTGCGCAGCTGGACCTCGATGGCGGGAGCCTTTACGGTACGCTCGGAGCTTGTGGCGATCTTCTCAACGTAGGTGGTCTTTTTCTGGGGGTCCTTGATGAAATCTTCGGCCAGATCGAATAGCAGCGTGAGGTGCTCATCTTTGCCTCCACCGCTGAGTTGCTGAAAGGAAAGCTCTATCTCGGCGGGGGCGTGTTGCTCGATCTCGATCGCCGCGGCGGTGTAGAACGCCGATGTCGGATCGTCAGACTTGGTGGCAAAACAGGCAAGCTCGTTACTCGGCTTGACTAGATCGGGCGTCGTGACGGCGCTGTGAGTGGGCTCCGCTGCGGATAGCATAGCGATAAGCTCCGTGGCTGTCTTGCCGACGGGTAGGATCTTTTTTTGCCCTTCGGGCGCACTCTGCTCGGGTGGCGGAGCTTCGGTTTTTTTCTCCTCTAGCTCTACCCCAAATAGGTTTCTTCCGGGGGGCGATGCGATTTCCGAGCAAGTTTTTGAAAGAAGACGCTCAGCATCGGTGAAAGAACTTGTTTGGGGTAGAACTAGGGTCACGAGCTCATGCTCGCGCTTCAGTGACACGGTTTCGTATGATACCGGCCCGCGTTTAATTATCTGGTCAAGAGCTAGATCGAGATCCTCTTCGATGTTCGTCAGGTCGATTACTTTTGGCCCGCTGGGGTGTTTGGCCGGGGGGAAGGAGGTGTGCTTCGGGACCGGTAGGGTGGCGCGAGGTGAGTCCTGCTCTTTTGTTGTGGCTGATGTCGGCACCGATGGGCTGGCGGGCGACGTGGCAGTTTTAGTTTCCGTTTTAGGACCTTTTTTAGGCGGCGCGATTATTGATCGCAGTGTGGCGAATAGCCCCGCTGTGGCCAGTGTTTTTGGGGCGGCTGTGGACGGCGTGCATCCCACTGGCAGTGTCTCAATCTGTGCCAAGAGATCTTTGTAGCTAGCGTCCGGTGCGGTGATTGGCAGTGAGAGCTTTAGCTTTAGTGGGCGCAGGTCAAAGGCACACCTCGGGCAGATGTCCCGTGAATCGGAGCAGACGAAGAGGCACTCAGAGCATCGCATGGTGGTACTCTGCTTGTAGCATACCAATCCCAGCGATGGCAGCTGTTTCTGCACGGAGAAGGTTGTGCCCGAGGCTGATTAGCTCGAAGCCAAGCTCCTGCAGTGACTGCTCCTCGGCTTGGGTTAGGTCTCCAGCCGGACCGACGAGCATATGAGTTGGTGTGTGCAGCGGTTGAATTTTGTGCAGGGCCTGTGCCGATTCCGATAGCGAACAGCAGAGCAGTCGCTCCCCCGGGGCGGCTATCTTGTGCAGAGTTTGCCGCAGATCCCCTAGCGTTAGCGCGAGATCTACGTGGGCCAAGAAGCGTTTTCCTGATTGCCTGGCGGCGCTTTCGACTATCTTTTGCCAACGCGCGATCTTTTTTGGGCGATCCTCCGGGCTTAGGCTAAGGATGCTACGCTCCGCTTGCCAGAAGATGATGTGCTCGACTCCAAGCTCGGCGGCCTTCTCGCAGACGAGGTCATTGACGGGGTTTTTGCAGAGCGCAAAGACTAAGCTCTTTACGGGGGTAACTTCGCTGCTGGACATGAACAGCTTGGCGATAAGCTTAACGCGCACCTCTGGGGCGAGAGCTGAGATTACGGCGTCGTATTCGATGCCAGTAGATGGGTCGGCGACGGTTAGGTGGGCACCTTCGCTCAAGCGCAAAACATCGCGCAAATGATGCGCGTCCGCAGCTGAAGCTACAACCTCAGTTGCCGACGGGGGTACAGAGATGAAGATGCGGCGTTCGTGTGGCACGAACAGTTCTACGCAGCGCTCTTTTTAGCGAGGCCTAGCTTGCTCAGGCGTGACTCAACGTACTGAATTTTATCGAGGCCGACGAAGCGCTCGTTTTCAATGAGCAGTGTCGGGGTATCGAAGATATTAAATTTCCTACCGCGCTTATACACACCCTTGACGCGCTCGCGCGTGTCCGAGGAGGAGACTTTGCTAAGGAACTCGCCGAGGTCAATATCGAGCTCTTCGCATAGTTCGGTGGTGAAGTTCTCATCGTTCGGGTTTTCGCCGAGGCCCCACCACTTGTGGAACACCTTGTAATTATATTCTTTGAGTACTTCCAGGTCCTGGGCGATAAGAGCACCACGAATGGCACGACCCGGGTCGAATTCATTTTCCGGCCAGCCTTCAGGGAACTTCAGCGGGATGGAGTGGTCATCGGCAAATCGTTTGGTGTCCTCGAAGAGGTATTGCAACTTCTCTGGAACTACAGGAGTTGGAGGGAGCGGCTGGCCCGCCGCTTTGGCGGAAAACGGCTGCCAAAGCAAAGTCACATCGTAGCGATCTTCGATGTTGTAGATTGATTCAAGAGCCAGATAAGAATACGGGCTCTGAAAAGAGTAGTAGACTTCAATAGTTAAGCTCATAACACCTGCTATCCTAGGGCAAAAGAAACCGTACCGTTCACACCGTGAAACGGTTGTAATCCTGCGAAACGGCTGCAATTTCGCGAAACGGCTGGTCAAACACTGTAGCCACAGGTACCCTAGTAAGAATCTTATCTGTTTGCAAGCAAAGATTTGAAGTATTTAGGTAGGCAATGTTAGGAACTGACTTTAATTTCGGGATTATTCAGACAAGCGCCAGGCCGCTGCTCTGCTTGGAGGTTAACCCGCCACGTGGTGTCGACGTTGGCCACATTTTTTCTAGGCTAGACGGCAAGTTATCTGGCGTTAGCTTCCTCAATGTTACCGACTCTGCCCTGGCCAGAATGAGGCTTTCGGCGTTGCCGTTTGGTAGTCTTATAAAGAGCCGTTTCGGAATTGAGGCGCTGGTTAATCTCTCTTGTCGTGATCGTAATCTTTTGGCGCTGCAGGCGGACCTGCTTGGCGGCTGGGCGCTTGGAGTACGTTCGGTTGTGGCGTTAACTGGTGATGCCATGACTATTGGTGATACGCCTGAGCGTAAGGGGGTTTTTGAGGTTAACTCAGTTGGGTTGCTACACACCATTAGTACCCTTAACTCCGGTAAGGATCTGGCTGGGCATGAGTTGAAGGGAAAGACTGACTATTTCCCCGGGGTAGTGGTTAACCCGAATGTGCGTAATCCGGCAGCCGAGCTGAAGCGTCTGCGTAGGAAGGCTGAAAGCGGTGCCCGTTATGCGCTGAGTCAGCCCATATTTGATGGTCCAGCAGCGATCAGCTTTCTTAAAGAGGCGCGCCAGATAGGTGTACCAATTTTTGTCGGATTGCTGGCGTTAAAGACCGGCACGGCCGCGTTGGCGATAAGTCGGGTTCCTGGGCTTCACCTACCCGAGGCTATGTTGGCGCAGATGGAAGCCGCAGGTGATAGCGACGTGAGTAGTTTTTTCATAGACCATTGTTTGAAACTCGCCGAAGAGTGCCGACCGTATGTATGTGGGTACCACGTTGTTAGTGGGGCGACACCGTTGCTTGCTTTGCAATTGCTTCGGGAGCTGGCAAGATACGTTGAGACTTTGTAGGGGGAACTGCTCGTTGAGTTTGGGTGACCTGTGAACCTGCACCTGCACGGGATAATCCTTTCTTGGACTTAAAGAGTAGTAACTTATGGTAAAGTTTTTTTAGTACCCTGGTAGGGATGTACATTTTATGAAGCGACGCGAAGAGATGACCTTCCTCGAGAGGATCTACATCCTTGAGGTGTTGCGTGGAATTGGCATAACCGGTAGTCGGCTGCTGCGAAATCTTTTTTTTCACCTGCTCCATCTTGTCGGAATGGCTCGGGGTGTTCGGGCCGCCGCCAGTATTCAGTATCCAAACGAGCGCCGTGTCTATCCGAGCCGTTTTCGTGGTCGCCACCGCTTAACACTTTATGCTAATGGCAATGTTCGCTGTACCTCATGTTTTCTCTGCGCCACTGCATGCCCGGCACGCTGTATATACATTGAAGCCGTCGAGGCCGACGATCCGCATGTAGAGAAATTTCCGCATCGTTATGAGATAGACACATTGCTCTGCATTTACTGCGGCTACTGTGTCGAGGCCTGCCCGGTCGACGCAATTCGCATGGATACCGGCCTGCACCCCGAGGTTTATCCCCCCGATCCGCGTCTCTTTATCGAAGATAAGGAGACCTTGATGGCCCGTTCGCGTGAGCTGGATGATAGCGGTGTGGATACGTTGTTCGAGCGACACATGAAAAGGATGCAAGACCTCGAACGTCGTCCGGGGGTGTGAAGATGAATACTCGGCGCGGACTGCTCGGTGCGGTGCTCGTACTGACGACAGCTTTTTCGGCATTGGCCGAGACTCCACCTTCGGCATTCTCGTCGCCTGAGCCATCTGCCACGGTGCTTGCAGATAATGCACCTGGTGGAGTGGTTATTAACGCGGCCAATGCCGCTCAGTATCGAGCCTCAATTGTGCCCGAGTTGTACGCTACTCTGCGGGCAGGGAATATTGAGATCGAGTCAATTTCGAAACTGGCCTATGAGCCAGCTCCCGCTGTAGCGCGAGCAGGTATAAAAAACGAGCGTGAGCGTCCGAATGATTTTCTAGGGGTGGTGAGCCGGTCGCTTTCGGAGCTTAAGATTCTTGACGGCGACTTCGACCTCTATGCGCTGCACGACGATAAGCTGAACCTGCAGTTTAAGGGCAGTCTGACACGCGTGTATCCATCGAGGGTAGTATCGCAAGATAAAACCGCGCAGCTATTTCGTGAGCGCGTCCGCCTCAGTGCACCGGCGGCCATCGCTGGATTCAGCCTCCTCACCTTCCGCTTTAATGGCCCAGATGAGGATTATCTGTGGATCTTCTCGCCGGCGATTAAGAAGTTGCGTCAACTCACGGGAGCCAACCGAAGTGACGGGATTGCGCGCACCGGTTTCGCGCCGACGGATTTTTTTTCATGGTCCGGCAAGGCTGAATTGGCAGAGGGGGCGATGGTCTCAAAAGTTGTCGCCCTGGTGCCGTTCCCCGAGGCGCAGATGTCGCCCGGGGCGGTGCGTGGCCCGTGCGTCGAGGTCAAGCATGAACAGTCTGGAGAGGGCGAGGGGCGTACTATTCGTTGGAACTTCTCTAGCCGACGCTTTCCGCAGGCCGCCGGATGGCTGCCGACCGATACCGTTTTTGTGCCGCGTGAATTGATCCGAATTGAGATCGAGCTCCACGACCCTTATTCACTTTATGGACGGCAGATCCTCTATGTCGATGCAGAGCGACTATTGCCGATCTACAAATTCGTCTTTGACCGTCAGGGAAGACCCTGGAAGACGGTGATGTCCGCTTATGGTGAGGTGCTCTCCTCCGATCAAGCAGGTCATGTGCCGTATTATGCCTATACGGTTGTCGATGATGCCTTAAATGGAGAGGCGGTAATTGCAGATTTCTCACGCTTCGCCTCGTGCGCGGCTTTTCCGGACGATATGAAGCTTGCGGACTTCGATCCACGAAGGCTGGGTGGAGAGGCGCAGGCGCCTAGCCCCTCGCCCTCCGTAACGCCAACCCCCGTGGTGCAGAAAGAAGTTGCGCCTCGTCGGCTTGCGCCTACAGTGGCCAAGCCTATGGGCGAGCCCGCTGCTGCGGTAGAAGAGCCGGCGGCTGATGATGATTCGATGCCGAATGACTGAGTCGCTATGCTTCGCATAGCTCCTAGAAACTTCTTCGAAGTTTCTAGCATAAAACCAGTGTAACAAATTTTGATGGGCAGAGGAGGTCTGGTAGAGGGCGAGACCCGAGGTGAAAACAGTGCTAGTACCTCGTCCAGAAAGTTTTTTCACCTAAATTTGGAGTTTTTCTCCTAAGCTTGGCCTTGAACTTCCGCTTGGCCTTGGCCATTTACCCTTAGATTTGGGCTTAAATGTAAAAGTCGATGTCGAAGAGGATGAGGTATAGGATGAGGTATCGGGGGCTTCTTCTCTCTGTATTTTTGGTTTCACGAAGTAGGAAACGAAGACTCGAAGCTCACGAAGAGGGATGTGCTGTCATGCAGTCTTAAAGGAGGGGATCCGCAGAT
>CAIXSY010000209.1 GCA_903922175.1 uncultured delta proteobacterium
GCTCCTGTGTGATATCATATATTAATATTCACACAGGAGCCGCGGAGAGCGCGGAGGGGAAAGGGCCAAAAATACAACCCATTTAGTACACGTTTCAATACTCAAGGAATCTAGCGCAAGTGGCGCATGGGGGGCAAGCGGGGCAAAAAAAAGCCGCCTCATAATTGAGGCGGCTTCTCATGGTTATTAGTTTGCCAGTAGCCTACGGGGTGGTGATGGGTGGCGTCTGACAAGTGGCGTAAGCTGCTGCGGCAGCGTCATAGGCTTTTACGGCATCGTCGTAAGCTTTTTGAGCGTTACCTTCATCTGTAACAGCCTTGGCAGCAGTATTGGAGAGTCGGGTATTCGTGGTGGCGCAGATGACATGCAAGTTATACAGACTCGTATCGACGCCCTCGATCTTCCTATTCACTGAGCACAACCTGGCTACGAGCGACCTAACACCGTACGATGCAAAGAAGCTTGTCCATCCGCAACTATCACTAAGACTAATTAAGCCGGTTATAAGATCCGCAGACTGAATACGACTCTGCAGATTGGCACCCTGGGCCTCATAATTGGTCTTCTTGTTGTTGAGAGTGTTTTCTTGCTTGGCACACTTGTTAACATTATTCTGCACGCTTTTTGCAGTACGGGTGACCACAGAGGTAGCTTTTTTCAATATGCTGTTGACGGTTTTCTGCTTAGTGTTGGCGCTCTTCATCGCGGTCTTTTGTCCGGCGCAAGGGTCAATCTTTGCCGAGGCCCCGATTGGGGAAAGTAGTGCCGTACAAGCAAGTCCAAGGACAACCATCTTTAATAAGCTGATATGACCACGCATAACCATCTCCTTTGCTCTTCTAAAATTCGCTTCCTAACAACAATCCTAATCTTAATCCGAAACCAACTCAAATCTATGTAGCGCTTGATATCTGCCGAGGGGTCATAACCTATTTGATTTATTCGACAGCGTTCCGCTCCATGCTCTGCTCTTTGCTCTTCCTACTTAGGTTATGCAGGATTTTTGCAGAGTGTGACTTAAAAAAGCATGTTTTTTATGGTCGCTAAGATCTTGAATTGATTATATATCTTAACTGATCTTTTCTATGGCTCATCAGGAGTTACGCCTAAGGCCATCGGCTGCGACCGTAGCTGCAGCTGATGCAGTCAGCAGAAAGCTGATAGCAGATCGCTGGGGTGCCGTGCTCTTAGCCGATATCGTAGGGCGTAAGAATGTTTTTACCACTGAGGACGCAGGGGGACGCAGAGAAACGCCCAGTTTATGGGCTTTCCGTGCATTTTCTCTGCCTACCTCAGCGTACTCTGTGGTAGAAACTTTTTTCTGGTCTAATCAGCAACTTACAGGGAACATTCGTAACTGCTCATTAAGTCCGGGTAATTCTAGCCAAACACATTTGAAATTTTGGAAAAAAAACAGCTTCCGATGTGATACGAGCCTTCAATACATTTTGGACAAACCTTCGGTTTGACTCTGTTTCTTTAAATGTGTTTGGCTATGTTGTCCCTCCGGGGGTAGAAACTTCTTGCCCACTTATTTGTTCGATTGCTTTTATGCAACAAATGGGCAAGAAGTTTCTAAATCTTGAACATGAACTTGAACTGTTCCCGATTCCTGCTCCCTTCGACTCGGTCGCAAGCTCCCTCGCTCAGGACCGAGGCCTGCCCCTTATCCTCTTGATTGGAATAGGAAAAGGAGCTGGAGCAGGAATCAGGAGCGGTTCAAGTGCAAGTTCAAGCAAGTTTCCTCTACTCGGACTTAACGCGTATTTATTGAGCAACTACGTTCCCCACTACCTCTGCCCTATTTCCTGCCAGGTCCCGTCCTGAGCTTGTCGAAGGACGGGACCTCTTGAAGAATCCCCCAATGCCGTATACCCTGTAATCGCGAGGGGATAGCGCATATGGCAGGAAAAAAAGAGCGGGTTAACTATACGACGAAATCACCGTGGGAGCCGCTGCGGGGGTACGCCAGGGCGGTAAAGGTTGGGGATCATCTTTTTATCTCCGGCACGACCGCTATCGCCGATGGCGGTGTAGTTGTTGCCGCAGGTGATCCGTATGAGCAAACACGCTATGTCATTTCAGTCATCCGTAAAATTCTCAAAGAGGCGGGCTTTGCCGTGGCCGATGTTGTGCGCACTCGGCTCTATGTCACCAACATGGGGAAATGGGATGACTACGCTCGTGCCCACCGCGAGGTATTTGAAAAGATACGTCCGGCAAGTTCAATCGTGCAGGTGATGAAGCTCGTTGACCCGCGTCTGATGATCGAAATGGAAGCTGAGGCAATTAAGGGGTGCGAGCTGATTGAGAGCATCTCCATACCACTAAATTCACCAGAAAAATGAGCACGGTCTCCTATCAAGGCATTCCGGGTTCGTTTAGTCACATGACGGCGTGCACGCTTTTTGGGGCAGGTGCGCAGCTTTTTGGTACCTCACAGTTTCGCGAGATCTTTGAGAGAGTTTCTGCGGGGATCGACGATGCCGGGGTGGTCCCGCTGGAAAATACGCTGGCTGGTTCAGTGTATGAGAATTACGACCTCCTCCTGCATCATCCTCTGCAGATTACAGCTGAGCACTATTTGCGAGTCGAACATCACCTGCTTGCCCTTCCAGGCAAGAGCGGCGATGAGCGTATTCGCTGCCTGAGCCGGGTGTTCTCTCATCAGAAGGCGCTTGAGCAGTGCCAGCTCCTCTTTCGGGAATTTTCGCATCTCGAATGTTCGGTGCACAATGATACCGCCGGAGCAGCTAAACTCGTCGTCGATCGCGCCGACTCTTCGCTGGCGGCGATCGCCAGTGAAGAGGCCGCCAAACTTTATGGGTTGCAGATATTGAGGCGCAATGTCGAAGATGATCCGCACAATTTTACCCGTTTTGTGGTTGTTTCTCGGGCAGCGGTGCGGGTTGTCGATGCCAATAAGTGTTCGATAATATTCTCTCTACGACACCAGCCTGGCAGTTTGGTACGGGTGCTCGACGTTCTTTCGCGGCGCGGCCTAAACCTGACCAAGATCGAGTCACGCCCGATCGCCGGGAAGCTCTTTGAGTATAATTTCTATGCCGACTTTGAATTTGCGGCAGGCCAGGCGGAAGCTGCGCTCGAGGAGATTTCGGCTAATACCCAGAGTCTTCAGGTCCTAGGATTGTATCGCGCCGCGCACAGCTAGTTACGATTGCGAAAGGAGATAATTTCAATAGGACTCGAAATGGCTCTTGGCCCGTCCACGAGAATCGCAAGGGATAATTGGTTAGAAAGATTGGAGGCGCAATCGGAGCGCCTATCATCGGGCAACCCCTGGTCCATTCAGAATATCGCTGAGCCAACTGGAGCAGGGGAGACCGTGCTGCGCTTTGAGCTGAGGAGCGGCGACGCTTGGTCGAATCGTAGCGGTGAAATCACTTCCCGAGCTGAAATCGAAACCCGTGAACGTCCGCCAATCAGATCGGTGCGCTGGTATCGCTTCGAAATTTACCTACCACCGGATTTTCCGACGGAGGACACTCGCTTGGTTCTGGCGCAATGGCACGGCTCAGACAAGAAATATCTGGGTGAGCCTGCGCGTAGTCCGGTCATGGCATTTCGCTACAAGAGCGGAAGTTTCTACATAAACCTGCGGCATAGTACGGAGCGCATCGTGCGCAGCCCCGATACTGTTCCCGTCACGGAGCTGTTCAAGATTAGCCCCTTTCCTCTGAATGCATGGAACGATTTCATCGTACATGCGAATTGGTCTTTCGACGCAGGCGGATGGATCAACATCTGGTGGAATGGTCGGAGGATCGTTCAATACCGCGGTCCAGTCGGCTACAACGATGACCTTGGCCCCTACTTTCAGTTCGGTCTTTACCGGGATGATACGGACAAGACTTACGTCTCCTACATGAAACAGATTAAGATGGGTAGTCAGCCGGAGGATGTGGACTTTAACATGCCTACTGATTCGCCGCTCTTTCCCGCAGACACCGCACGACGACGTTAGCGGGGAGGCACCTTTATTAATTAACAGGGCCTAAGTGTGGGTAGAGAACAATACGACCGATAGAGTAAATGCTCGCCCCTCATCGGCTAACGCTGACGTCAGTATTCTTAGTCCTGGTGCTGGTCCTGAATCTTGGCCATGACCATGGTCATGAATTTGGACCATGACCAGCGCCAGGACCAGGCTAAATCGTTCTCCCTCGTAAGTCCGCCCGGCTTCAGCTGGTAGTGGTTTAGTTTGCCGAAGAGCCCCGTAAGCGCTTGGCTATGCTTGTCTGCACGATATTGGAGCGAAAGGTTCTCGCACCGAAGGTGGGCTAGAAGCGCGCGCTCGCGCGCTTCTACCCCTTTAGAAACTGCTCGATAACTTTATATATGACCACTCCCCCAGCCGCGCCAGCGATCCCTCCAAGCAGAGTAATCGCTATGGTTCGCCAGAGTGAGTGTTGTTCGCTAAATATGATCTGTGACATCGAGGGGAAGTTTTGAGCCCATGCCACATCGGCCTGCTCTTTTCGTTTTTTTGCCTTTGTTTCTCGTGGAGAGAGCGGACGCGGGCCTGTTTGATTGCGTTTTACCAGGATCGGTTTCGTAAGACTTTCGCCTATTTTGACGCCGCGTGGCGCAGGCGTTGACGCCGAGGATTGCTGTAGCTCGACATCGGGAAAGCCACGTGGAAAAAGATTCTTGTGCTCTTCGAGAAATATCTTGTTGTCATAGGCGACACGAGAATCATCGTTGATTAGGGTGTGGTATGCTTGTTTGATAAGTTCGTATATCTCGGCATGTTTTTCATTCGGAGCGTCGTCAGCGATGCCATGATAGAAATTGGAGTCGGGATGGTAGATGCGGCACAGATCCTGATACGCAGAATCAATCTCAAGTTTGCTAGCCTCCGGCGAGACCCCAAGAATCTCGTAGAGTGTTTTATTTTCAAACTTAGTAAGCATCCGCAACTTAGATCGGCAACTAGCCCAATTAGCTAAATAAGGTTTGTAATTTATGACACATAGACCCTGGTATCTTCGATAATACCCTTCATCTGCTAAGCAATACAACTTTGGGTTCATCCGGTATCACTGCTATTGGTAACGTTGTTTTGAATTCTCGCGAAATGCTAACTACCTGATTGCTTGCACTTGAACTGGAACTGTTCCCGATTCCTGCTCCCTTCGACTCGGTCGCAAGCTCCCTCGCTCAGGACCGAAGCCTACCCCTTATCCTCTTGATTGGAATAGGAAAAGGCTTCGACCGTGAGCTACCCTCGGCCTGAGCTCGGGTCGAAGGCAGCTGAGCGGAGCGGGAGCAGGAATCAGGAGCAGTTCAAGTGCAAGTTCAAGCAAGTTTCTTTTCCCAGGGGTTATTGAGCAGTTACCCCTGAATATACTTCTAAGCAGTTACTGGCATTTATGCTGAAGCTAGACTATTTTCTATCGTCATGAACTCAGTTGCTATCATCGGTGCGGGGATCTCCGGACTTTCTGCTGCGTACTATGCCTCCAAGGCAGGGTGCCAGGTAGTGTTGTATGAGCCGAATGAGCTAGGCGGCGTTGTTAGAACGGCGCATATTGATGGCTTCACACTTGAGCGCGGCCCCAATGTTCTTTTAGAGCGTCCGGAGCTGTGGGATCTGCTTTCCGGCATCGGCATGGAAGCGCAGGTAGTTTTTCCGATAATTGCGCGCTACAAGCAGCACGTCTGGTTTAATGGTGCGGTGTGCCAGGTTCCCAGGTCGCCGTTTAAGCTATTCAGCACACCACTTTTGCCACGACGGCTTAAGTGGAGCTTGCCCTACGTTCTTCTCAAAAAGGGATTAGCCGCTCCTACGGCAGAGGATGAGTCGGTCAGCACCTATTTTAGCCGCTTTCTTGGCAAGGAGGTGGTCAGCAATCTCTTAGGACCAGCTCTTCAGGGGATCTACGGCGGAGATGTCACTAAGCTTAGCGCGCGCACCATCTTCCCCGAGCTTTGGGAGGCTACCAAGGGGGGCTCTTCGCTCTTAGCCTACGCCAAGACGAAGAAAGCACGGCGTACCTTGGTTTTCCGACGCGGTATGTCGAGTTTGATTGAGGCAATTGAAATCTCCCTTCGTGGTAAGATTGAGATCGTTCGCCAAGCGGTTACATCGTTGCGTTGTCTTGAGAAGGGGAGGTTTGAAGTGACCACCCAAGGCGCAGAGACGCGCGCCTACAATCGTGTGATTGTGACGACGTCGGGGTATTCGAGCGCAGGCTTTCTCGCCGCTATGGAGCCGGAGGCAGCAGATGCTTTGCGTGGTTTGCGGTTTGCACCGATCGTCGTCGTGCATGTGTCCGTGCCTGCCACGGAGCCGGTACCGGCGGATTCGTTCGGAGTGCTTTTCCCGGCTGGGCATCCGGATGCTCTGCTCGGGGTGATGTTCAACTCCATCCTTTTTCCACATACGGCTCCTGTTGGCCAGCATCTGCTGACGGTGTGTTTAGGGGGGATCAATGGAGTGCGCATCCTCGAGCGCTCGGACGATGAGATTCATGCCATCGTGCGGCGTGAACTAGCGGAAAGGCTTTCGCTAAAGTCGATGCAGGTGTTGGCAGTGCAGCGCTGGGAGCACGCCATTCCGCAGTATGAAGTTGGGCATTGGAAGCTCGTCGAAAAACTACACAAGCTTGAAGCAACGTATCCTGGGCTGACATTTCTTGGAGCAGATCTTGGAGGTGTCGGTGTTCCCGATCGCATAAAGGCGGCCAAAGGTCTATTCGCATGAACGAAGGTTTTGGCTGCCGAGGATATCAAGATAAAGTTGGTGTGCTGCTGGCTCAGCTCGGCACGCCTGATGCCCCGACGCCGGCGGCTCTCCGTCGCTATCTCGCCCAGTTTTTATGGGACCGACGTGTCATCGAGGTGCCCCGTTTGCTGTGGTGGGTGATTCTACATCTATTCATCTTACGCGTTCGCCCGCGACGCTCTGCGGCTCTTTATCAGCGTATCTGGAGTAGCGACGGGTCACCGCTTTTGTTGACTACGCGCGCCCAGGCGGAAAAGCTTCAGGTCGCGATTTCCGCCCAGGCAGGGCAGGTGAAGGTTGTCTATGGCATGCGCTATGGTTCCCCGTCTATTGAGAGTGCGCTAGACGAGCTTATCGCTCAAGGCTGTCATCGGATTCTTCTTCTCCCGATGTACCCGCATTACGCCGCGGCGACGACGGCTTCTACCTACGATGCCGTAATGGCGCACCTGCTTAAGCAACGTTGGGTTCCGACTCTGCGCGTGGTCGAGCCCTTCTACCGCCACCGAGCCTATGTCTCCGCCCTGGCGGTTTCAATCAATGCGGCACTGGCGTCGTGCCCTCCAGAGGAAGCTCCGCAGAAATTAGTTTTGTCATACCATGGGATCCCCGAAAAATACGTCACCAAGGGTGATCCCTACTGCTGCATGTGCACCGAGACAACGGCAGTTTTAAGGCCGCAGTTAAATCTAGCGTCGCAGGATGTGCTGCATACCTATCAGTCGCGCTTCGGGCGCGATCCGTGGCTTGTGCCCTATACCGATGAAACCCTTAAAGAGTTGGCCCAGCAGGGGGTGAAGCGCGTGATGATGGCCTGCCCCGGCTTTACCGCTGACTGTCTTGAGACCCTCGATGAGCTCGGGCACGAAGGAAGCCGCCTGTTTCAGGAGCACGGTGGGGAGTCGTGCAAGCTTATCCCCTGTCTTAACGATCGTCCTGAGTGGATTGAGGCCTTAAAACAGATCGTTGTTAGCGAACTTGGATCGTGGCTAACGGATGCGCAGGATAAAGAGCGATCGTGTGCCGGGGCCTGCCCTGTGGCATGCGCCAAATTACGAGAAGGGATTGCGTGAGTCTGCTAAAATCAAAAAAGTTTCATTCGGCCCTTGGTGCGCTTGTCAGTATCGCCCTGATTCTCTATTTCGCCTTTAAGCTTGATTGGCATGAGGTAGGAGCCCAGCTTCTGCGCGTGCACTATATTGTTTTTGTACCGATGGTTCTTGGTATCATCGTCCATATGCTTCTTCGTGCGCAGCGTTGGCGCTACTTTTTGCCACAGGGCAACCGCGTAGGCGGGCAGGTTCTCTTTGATTCGATCATGCTTGGGGCGCTCGCTACCTTCATTCTGCCGGGGCGTGTGGGGGAGATCGTTCGTCCGTACGCGCTTTCTCGAAAAAGTAGCGTGCCGTTTCCGATCGGCTTTGCCTCCGTGGTGATCGAGCGCTTCTTTGATCTGGCGGCGGTATTAATCTCGTTTGGAGTGCTGACTCTGCTCATGCCTGGGATGGATCCGAAGATATATGTCGGAGCGCAGATACTTGGAACTATGGCTCTGGCTATCCTCGCTTGTATTATCCTCGGTGCTTTTGCTCCTGGGGTCGTGCGCGCACTGAGCAAGAGCTGTTGCCAAGTTCTTCCTGCAAGATTTCGGGAGACGATCTTGCGTTTTGTTGATCAGCTGATTGAGGCCACGGTGGTGCTTAAGAGGCCCGCCAATCTGGGGATGGCTGTGTTGTTTACGGCGTTGGTGTGGGGCAGTAATTATGCGGTCTATTATATCTACACCTATCTTGTTGACGTCGAGCCCTCGATGCTCCTTGCCGTTGCCGTGGCCATCGTTCTTGCTTTTGCCGTAGCCCTGCCCAGTACTCCAGGATTTATCGGAGTCTATCAAGCCGGCTGCATCGTCGGTTTTAACCTTTTCGGCTACTCCGAGGCCACCGGTATGACCTTTGCTATCGTCACGCATGTCTTTCAGTACGCAGTTTTCGTAGCCTACGGCGGCTACCTCATGCTGCGCGACAACCTGCATATGGCAGACCTGCGCGGGGCAGGGGATCCGGCAATCGACTCACGCAAAAATACTCCAATTGTTACATAACTACGAAATATCACTGGAATATTTTATATATACAAGCGGCAAATCATCCGGCAGAATATGCGGCAATGGATATCATCGAAAATCCCTCCCTCATGGAGCCGCTCCTTCCCTTTGAAGGCCAAAAAGGTCTTGAAGATCTCACCTTAGTCATGCGTTCCTAAAGCACGTAGGGATCGGTAGTAGCCTATGGTCAGTCTCGCGCGGCCTAGCGAGGTCCTCGCAGGACTATAAAGCAATGCTCGCGGGAGCAGACGATTGGCGACAGGGCGATTGGGATGGACGAGGCTCACTGAGCGAGGGTGGGCTCATTCGGTTTTGTGAATTTTTCTTACAGACCTGCCTCGATCAGGTAAAATTTATGAGTACGTTATTAGAGCCGAGCTCACTTCAGGGGAGGATAAAGAGATACGCTGAAGAGGAGGAATCTACAGGGGAACTCCCCAAAGGTTCTTTTAAAATTATTCGTGAAATACTGTTAAGTGGTGAACTCGCTCGTGGTGCGGTGGAATCGGTAACTGGCTACAAGGATCGACAATCAAGGAACATCGTACGAGCCCTCTTCGACAAAGAGCTTCTCACCTCCGAATCTATCAGAGCACCACTTAAACTAAATGTTCCGCATGCCGTCGTTGAGAGATGGTTCCCTAAATTGTATCCGTAGGTCCCGTCCCCTAAGCGCCACTATCGCAGGGGCTTAGCAGGAGCTAAGGGACGGGACCTGGCCCACAACTTGCTCCTATTCCCCATAGACGCTTTCTTCATTCGACAGGTGGCAATTAATGCCGATTTGAGGAGGCGAAGAGGAAGTAATTGCCTGCTTTCAATGGATTGGAGCTATGCGACTGGAATCCGCCCTCTACTCGAGCCGTGAAGGTCTTACCTCACAAGGTCAGGCGATAGCGGTCGTTGGTGACAATATCTCGAACTCTAACACGACGGGTTACAAGTATGGCCGTGTCGAGTTTTCCGATCTCATGCCTGGTGGCCCGGATGGCACTCAGCATGTCACCGAAGGTGAAGCTGGTGGTGGCTCGACGGTGAGCCGCGTGCGCAGCATGGTTAATGAGAACGGAATACTTGAACCCACCGGTCGTGACCTCGACGTCGGTGTCGCTGGTTTGGGATTCTTTATCGTTCAAAATGGTACCAACGAACTGTATACTCGTGCAGGCAATTTCACCATTAGTGACAGCGGAGCCCTCGTCGATCAGAACGGCTACAACGTTATGGGCTATAAGGGAACCGACACAGGTAGCTTGACCAGCATCGATATGCTTGGACTCGATATGGCGGCATCCCCTTCAACCAAGATTGCGCTCACGGGAAATCTTGATGCAAGTGCCGCAATTGGAACGGCTCCAACTGCGCCCGCCACTTATGACGAGATCAGCGCCAAGGGTGCAGCTGCTTTCAGCGCCAACATCTCCGCCTATGACAGCCTTGGCAAGGCACATTCAGTCCTGGTGGCGTTTACCAAAACCGCTAATCAGACCTGGACCGCACAGGCCTATGTGGACGGTGGCGATATTAGCGGTGGCACAGCCGGAACACCTAAATTGGTTGGGACTTTGCAGAACCTTGTCTTTAATACCGATGGCACGATAGACGCGGCTAACAAAGCCGCCTCAGTTATGCAGGTGACTGGTGTGGCCTATGCTAATGGTGCTGCGAGCGGTTCCTTTGCTTTAGATCTGGGCGGGTATAATCAGTACTCAGCTGCCTCCGTGGTTAATAGCGTCGTTAACGATGGTCAATCCACGGGTAATATTAAGACTTATGAGATCGAATCGGATGGAAAGGTCTTTGCCGTTCTTGATTCTGGGTCACGCAAGCAGGTGGGTAGTATCGCTTTAAAAACATTCTCGTATACTGACGGCCTCGACCGGGCTGGTAATGCCCTGTACACATTCAGCGGTTCGAGTGGCGCGAATGCTGCTGGTTTGCCCGGTTCAGAAGGTCGCGGCGATCTACAAAGTGCCTCGTTGGAGCGTTCGACGGTTGATATATCGCATGAGTTTGTCGACCTCGTACTCTATCAGCGCGCCTATCAAGCTAGCTCACAGACCCTTAACGCGGCGAATACGATGCTGCGTGACACGTTGGGGCTGATTCGCTAAGCAGTTCTTTATATCTTTTACTTATCATAGCTAGTCCCTGTAGGGCTTGCGCCGTGCTGAAGCGCTCCTGTGGCCTCTGGCCTAGGAAGCGGAGCAGCTCCGGCTCAATTTTGAGGGCTGCCGCAAGGGCTGCGTCGGGGGTTCCGCCGAGAAGGAGCATCTCTTTTTCGCGAGTGAGCTTGGCGATGAGTGAGATAACAGCTTGGATATCGCGGCACTCATTCTCGCTGCGCAGGCGGTTGGTAAGACGGGAGACAGAGTGCATTAGGTCAATCGCCGGACGCACACCTTCGTGGGCGATGCGATTACTGAGCACAAGATGGCCGTCGAGAAGACTACGCAGCTCTTCGCCGAGGGCGTCGTTCTCTTCACCGTCGTGAGTAAGGACTGTATAGAATGCGGTAATTGAACCGTGCTGGTTGGTTCCGGCGCGCTCAACCAAGCGTGGCAGTTCGGTATAGACTGAACTTGTATAGCCTTGACGCACGGGCATCTCTCCAGCGGCGAGGCTTACCTCACGTAGTGCGCGAGCTGTGCGCGTGAGCGAGTCGACGAGCAATAGTACTCGTTTGCCTTGGTCGCGGAAGTGCTCAGCGATGGCCGTGGCCGCAAGTGGGGCCAAGGTGCGACGCAGAGGGCTTTCGTCGCTTGTGGCGACGACAACGACGGCGCGTTTCAGGCCATCCTCTCCGAGTGACTCTTGGATGAAGTCGTTTACCTCCCTACCGCGTTCGCCGACGAGGGCAATCACGCTGACATCGGCCTCCGCATGACGGGCGATCATGCCGAGCAGAGTTGACTTGCCAGTTCCGGGACCAGCGAAGATACCCATACGCTGTCCGTAGCCGACGCTGCAGAAGGCATCGATCGCCTTAACACCGGTGGGGAATGTTTGATTGATCGCTGTGCGTGAAAGTGGTGACGGGGGAGCGCGCTGTAGCAAGAGCTGTGCGCCGGAGGTACTCTGGGGTAAGCTTAGCGGTACTCCTAGTGGGTCGATCACCATTCCTAGTGGCGATTCGGGTAGTGATAGCGTCAAGCAGTCTTGGACGCGCTCTACGCGCAGGCCTGGCCCGACACCCCAGGGGGTATCGAGCGGAGCTAGAGCAACCTCATCTTCTGAAAATGAAACTACTTGGGCCAACATCGGCTCTAGCCCTAGGCGCTCGATTCGGTACACCTCGCCATACGCTGCTGCGGGAAGTTTGGCGCGCACGAGTGGCCCGCGTAGTCCGATGACTCTTCCACTGATGCGTGGTTTTACCTGAAGTGGCAGATCCGCGGCCAGATTAGCTAAAGAGAGAAGCGCATTCATGGTTTGCCTGTTGTTTTGTCTCAAATTTAGAATGAAGTAGATCCTTGGCTCGGCGAGCGAAATCGTGCAGGGCGGTTTGCCAAGCGAGATCAATTCGACCTGACGAAGTCTCAATCGTGATAGTTCCGCGTGGACACTCCCCGGCGAGGACCGTGGCGCTTGCCTCTGAAGATAGTTTATCTAACGCATGACGAACACCTTCCACCTCCAGCGGATGGGCATAGATGCGTGCCCGGTTAGTCTCAACCAGGCGCTCGAAACCCTGTGTGAGAAGTCGGGAGAGGGCTTGGGCCGTGAGCTCTGGAGTCGATTCTATAAGCTGTTGGGTGACGGCGAGGGCCAAACTTAGCGCCTGGTCGTGGAGTGCGAGCAGTTTCTTGCTGGCGAGCTGTTCTAGGTAGAGTTCGAGGAGCGATTGCGATGTGCGTAGGTTCTCCTGCTCTTGGCGTTGGCGGTAGCGCTTTAGCTTTTCGCGGGTGCGCCGTACACGCGCCGCCGCACGCTGCCTGCTTTCGTGGAGCAGCGTTGCAGCTTCCTGGGAGGCCTCGTCGAGGACCTCCTTGGCTTGAAGCAGATAGTGGTAGGTAGGAGAAGTCATGTTGCCCTCGATAATCAGTCTCTAACTGTATATCGGAGAAAAGGGCGAAAAGTTTCCTCGGGGGTGGATGTTTCTGCAAAAAGAGACCAAAGAGGTGCAGCACCATCACCAGTGGTAGATTTTAAAATTTGAAGCAACACCTAGAAACGTAAATGAATCTAGGTGTTTATGAAAAAGAAAAGAAATCGCCTAACGCTTTGGGATAGGCAGATAGTATATGCGATGCAGGAACCGGGTTGTGGAGTTCATGAGA
>CAIXSY010000210.1 GCA_903922175.1 uncultured delta proteobacterium
GTGTCGGGTGCAGACACTCCGCCCCTACCAGCGGCGAGGGCTGGCGGCAAAGTCATCATCTGCTCTTTATGTATCGCGATTTTCTGGAAAAAGTTTCCTCTACCTCTGCATTTCGTTCCGCGCACTCCCTGAGGAAAATGACATGGAAAATGACATGAGAAAATGACATGACGAGGCACTCCCTGAGGAAAATGACGAGCGGTCAGCAGAAATCTGAAGACTGCACACTGATAGCGGCTAACCGAGGGGAGACTACGGGCAGGCACACAAGGCTCCTGCACTGGAATGCGCGGACCTGTTTAAGCTATTAACAACGAGCTCGCCAGGGTCGGCAAGAAGTTAGACTGTCCCCTCCCCCAGTCTCCCCATCTTTCCCTTAAGCCACCCCGACAACCGATCCATATAGATGAAAAACACCGGGGTCACATACAGCGTCAGGAGCTGCGAAAAGATCAACCCTCCAACAACCGCGATACCAAGTGGCTGCCTCGCCTCAGATCCTGCGCCGTGAGCGAGTGCCAGAGGAAGAGCCCCGAGAAGTGCTGCCATAGAGGTCATCATGATCGGACGAAAGCGCACCAAGCAGGCCTCAAACATAGCTTGCTCTGCCTGCATGTGCTGCGTGCGCTGCGCTTCAAGGGCGAAATCGACCATCATGATGCCGTTCTTTTTAACGATACCCATAAGCATGATGATACCGACAAAGGCGTACAAGCTAAGCTCGGTGTTGTTACACAGACGCAGGGCAATCACCGCTCCCAATCCGGCGAAGGGCAGCGCCGTGAGGATCGTCAGTGGGTGAATAAAGCTCTCATACAAGATCCCGAGAACGATATAGATCACCAAAATCGCCATAACCAGGAGCAGCCCCATGCTGGCAACCGAAGATTGAAAGGCTTGAGCGGTTCCCTGAAAAGAGGTGGCGATCGTTGGCGGTAGAATTTGGCGCGCCTCTCGCTCTACCAAAGTAACCGCGTCACTAAGCGCCACTCCCTGCTTCAAGTTAAAAGAGATCGTCACCGAGGGCAGCTGGCCTAAGTGGTTTACGGAGAGTGGCCCGAGTGTCGGCTTGATTGAAGCCACCGAGTCGAGCGGGACTAATTTCCCGTCACGTGACGAGATATACAATAACGAGAGCGCTTGGGGATTAGCCTGATACTCCGGAAGAAGTTCAAGGATGACCTTGTAGGCATTGTTGGCTGTGTAGATATCCGAGATCTGCCGCGAACTGTATGCCGAGAAAAGTGTATTTTCAATCTGCTGCGCCGAAAGGCCAAGAGAGGAGGAGCGGTCGCGATCGATGTCAATGCTGACCTGTGGATTTTTGATCTCCAGGTCACTCGTCACGTCGAGGAAGCCGGGCAACGCAGTAACTTTCTCCTGTAAAAGTGGTGCATACTTGTAGAGATCATCAAAGTCCGGACTTTGCAGCGTCAGCTGGTAGAGCGCCTTGGTAAGCTGCCCACCGAGCCGTATCGGCGGGGGATTCTGCAAGAAGACGCGCATGCCAGGAATCCCCGAGAGCTGCGCACGAAGTTGTGGGATAATCTGGTCGGCACTGAGGCGTCGCTCAGCGCGTGGTTTGAGTTTTAGAAAAACAATTCCCGCATTGCTTCCGGTCATACCGCCACGAGCACCGGCGCTTGAAAAAAGAGCCTCTACATTCTCATTTTCTCGAACGATCGAGGCGATCTTCTTCTGATTTTCAACGAGCGCATCAAACGATATTCCTTGAGCCGACTCAGTAAAGCCGATGATTTGACCCATGTCCTGCGAGGGTAAAAACCCCTTTGGAGCGATGACGAACATCCACAGCGTTAGTGCAAAGAGCAGCCCCGAAACCACCATGGTGGCAAGCTTGTGGGCGAAGACAGTGCGCAAGGTCGATCCATACCAGTCCCGCGCCGTATCAAAGATCCTCTCCGACCACTGAAAAAGTGCACCGTGGCGTTCGCTGCTATGCGGGCGCAAAAAGAGACCGCACAGCATCGGTGTCAAGCTTAGGGAGACAAAGCCCGAGATTAGGATAGCGACCGTAATGGTCACCGCGAATTCGTTAAAGAGCCGGCCGACAATCCCACTCATAAAAAGGATCGGGATAAACACAGCTGCCAGAGAGATTGTCATTGAAATAATCGTAAAACCAACCTCCTTCGATCCATTGAAGGCGGCTTCACCGACACTCTCGCCGTGCTCGATATGGCGCACGATATTTTCGAGCATGACCACGGCATCGTCGACGACGAAGCCGACGCAGAGGGTGAGCGCCATAAGTGAAAGGTTATCCAGGCTAAACCCAAGCAGGCGCATCGCCGCAAAGGTGCCGACGATCGAAATCGGTACAGCCAACGCGGGGATAATCGTTGCCGCCAGCGTACGCAGGAACAAAAAAATCACCATCACGACGAGGAATACAGTCAGGACAAGGGTAAACTTAACATCGTTAACGGACTGTTGAATAGGCACGGAGCGATCGTAGAGCACCTTAAGTTCAGCCGCAGCCGGAAGAGTTGTCATAAAACTCGGGATCAGCTTTTTAACGGCATCGGCGATCTCGACGGTATTCGTGCCGGGCTGGCGCTGTACGGCAAGAATGACCGCTCGCCAGGATCGCTTGGCATCGAGGTACCAAGCGGCGGTCTTGTTGTTTTCGACGCTATCGATCACGCGCCCGATCTCTTGCAGACGCACCGGAGCGCCGCTACGATAGGCGACGATGAGGGGGCGGTAGGCTGCGGCATCAAAAAGCTGCCCGCTGGACTCGATGGTGAAGGCCTTCTTGGGGCCAGAGAGAACGCCGGTGGGCAGATTGACGTTATTCATGGCGATAGCATCGCTGACCTCATTTAAGCCTAAGTTTCGTGAGACAAGTTCTCGCGGATCAAGCTGGATGCGCACGGCGTACTTCTGCGAACCGTAGACGAGCACCTGGGCCACGCCGTTAATCGTCGAGATGCGCTGCGCCAGCATGGTCTGCCCATAATCATCTAGCTGTGAGACCGGAAGCGTATCAGAGATCAGCGCAATATAGATTATCGGCTGATCGGCCGGATTAACCTTATTGTAGGTTGGCGGTGCCGGCATGTCCCGCGGCAGCATACGTTCCGCTCGAGAAATAGCCGTTTGCACATCCTGGGCAGCAGCATCGATGCTGCGACTCAAGTTAAACTGCAGCGTAATTTGCGACGCTCCAACCGCGCTACTCGATGTCATCGAATCCAGACCAGCGATCGTGGTAAACTGGCGCTCGAGCGGTGTTGCTACCGACGAGGCCATCGTTTCCGGAGATGCCCCGGGGAGACTCGCCGTAACCTGAATGGTCGGGAAATCAACATTGGGCAGATCGCTTACCGGTAGCGAACGATAGGCAAAGCTACCGAAGATAAGGATCGCCAGCGTCAGCAGCGTGGTCATGACAGGGCGGCGAATAAATATCGCTGCAATATTCATCGGCTTTCCTTAATCTGCACCTGACTACCGGACGCAAGTCTAAGCTGTCCATCGATAACGATCTGTTCACCTTCGCTTAGGCCCGTTGCAATCACACTCTCCTCGCCCACGCTAAAAGCCTGCGTCACCTTGCGCACTTCAGCACTAAGGTCAGACTTAACGATCCAAACATAAGGGCCTTGCTGCCCGGTCTGGACAGCCTCGGAGGGAACAATAAGTGCATCCCGGGCAACTCGTAAAACGAGCATGACGTCGACAAACTGGCCTGGCCAAAGTTTTTCATCCTCATTTTCAAAGGTGGCCTTAAGCAGGATCATACCTGTGCTGCGATCTACCGTATTATCGACGAACGAGAGCCGACCGCTCACCCGTTGAGTAGTCTCGCCCTTGAGGCGAGCCTGCACCTCAAGAGCCGACTTGGCCTGCTCTTGGCGAATCGAGGCCAGGTACTGCTCCGCTACCGAGAAGCGCACATACGTTGGACGAAGCTGCTTAATCGTCGTTAACGGCGCCGAGATCTCGTTGGCTTTGACGATGTTTCCAGGCTTTACGAGCACATCACCCGTGCGCCCGCTCAGCGGCGCCCTTATCGCCGTATAGCTTAGCTCCAACTGAGCATTTTCCAGCGTTGCCTCCGCAGCACGCACCGTGGCTCGGGTCCCCAATGCCGCGGCATTGCTCTGATCAAACTGCTCCTTGGTGATATACTCCTTACTTACCAGACTTTCGTAGCGCTTACGCTGTGCCTCGGCGTTGGCCGCTTCGGCCCTCGATCGCGCCAGATTAGCCTCAGCCTCGCGCACACGCGCCTCAAAAGGCGCAGGATCAATGGTATAAAGCGGATCACCTTTGTGCACCTCTTGCCCGGCATTAAAGTGGACCTCTTTTAGGCTGCCACCGACAAGCGCCGTAATCACAACGCTAAGTGAGGGCTCGACGACTCCCACGGCGCTTAGTTGAACCGGCATATCTTTCTTTACTACCTTGGTAACCACCACCGGCAGACCATCGGCAGCGCGCCCGGGTCCTCCGTCGGAACATCCGACGGTAAGAAAAAGAGCTCCAAAGACAATCAGAAATTGTGTACTGTTTCTCATTTTTTTTCTTGCAACAAATTCATCTGTGTAGGCTGAGCTGTGGCGACTAATGCCAGCGGCTCAGCGGCCAATGTGCCGATGTCAAAGCGTAGCTGCGCCAGCGAAAGATACCAGTCAGCATAGGACTTAACCTGCGTGGCGCGCGACTCTTCGAGAGCGGATTGAGCCGAGAGCAGGTCGAGAATACTACCTACCCCCTCCTTATAGCGCCCAAGGGCGACGTCATAGGACTGCTGCGCGCTGGCGAACATATCCGCCGTCGTTTTAATCTGCTGCGCAGCTGTTTTGTAGGCGTAGTAATCGGTCCAAACGGCGAGCATGCGCTCGTCTTCGAGGAGTCTGTAGTCAGAGGCCGCACGAGCCGCCTCCGCTTTTGCTTTTTCAAGCTCATAGGAATAAGAAAAACCGGTAAAGAGCGGAAAGGTCAATCCAAGGGTGGCGGTGTAGTCATCGCTCGACGTGCCACCCACATAGTTCCAGCGATCTACCCTGGCTCCCAGCCCAATCACCGGATAACCCTGGCTGCGCACGACACGCACATGCTCATTGGCGGTGGCCACACGCGCCTTGCCCGAAGCGAGTTCAGGATTATTGGCCTCGGCCTGAGCGATCAGGGTCTCGACCTCATCGTTAACTCCTTCGGTCGGCAGTTCGCTAAACGACACCTCGGCGATGTCAATCGGGGCTGATGGTTTCAAGCCCGCGGCGGTCAACACTGCACCTCGTACCGCTGCCATCTGTCCCTGCGCTGACTGCAGTGAATACTGTGCCCGGGAGAGAGCGGTGCGCGCCTGGAGCACGTCAGCAATCGTGGCCACGCCCGCGCTACGGCGATTTTGTGCCGCATCAAGATTAACTTCAGCATCTTTGACACCGACGACAAATGACTTTACGAGGAAACGAAGGGCAACATACTGGCAGTAGGACCGCTGCAGCTGCAAAACCACCTGTTCGACAGCGGCATTGTGACCATAGTTGGCGGCGATGAGCGCCTGCTGAGCTTGGTCAATTCGCGCCTCACGGCCGCCAAAATCAAAGAGCATATAATCGAGTGCGGCATAGCTGCCGCCGCGCTTATTATAAACGGTATTGCCGTTGACCCCAACATTTGAATAGCGTCGACTGCGCTCGCCCTCAAGGCCCACATCAATCCGCGGAAAGTAGCTCGCCCGGGCTACCCCAACATCGGCGTACGCCGCCCGCGCATGATACCAGGATGAACTGGTCAGCGGATTGGTTTTGAGCGCATAATCGAGAAGCTCTCCAAGCGAGACGCTGCTTGGTAGATCAACATGCTCGCCAACCATCGATGGCGCCGTACTTGCTACCACGGGAACGCTCGAGGATGCCCCAGCATGAGCCGCCTGCCATTGTTTCCCAGGAGCGGGAGGCGTCACGCCCGGCGGCGGGTCGAAGCTGCATCCGCATAGAATACAGGCAATAACAGAGAGGTGACAAAGCCTACTCATCAAACACCCCCACCCAGCGGCGAAGCCGGCTTCGCATTGAGTGTGCGCATCATCTGCGCAAAGGCGCCAAGTTCACTCTTGGAAAGCTTGGCCATACGCTTTTCGGCGCAGCGATCGAGGACCTGCCTGGCCTTAGCCAATGATTTTTTGCCCTTCGCTGTCAGGCTCAAGCGATAACGCCGCAGATCTTTTTTGTCGTTGGCGCGAGAGAGCAGCCCCTGTTTTTCGAATTGACGGACGATAAAACTTACCGTCGGCGCCGGCACCAAGAGCGCCTCGGCCAACTGCGCCGGATAGGGCAGCTCTTCTACTCGAGAAAGGAGAAACACCGCCCGAGGGTACAGCCCGATCGCGGCCAGCTCCCCCGCAGCCTCTTCCATCACACCCTGGAGAAGATCCCAGGCTTGATTAATGAATTCACTGGGCTTCATAAAACAATTAGGGTTAGGCTTAATAAGTTTGGGTAAGTACTCGCCCCCTCGTCAAGCTATGCGTATATTCTTAACAAAATGACCATTTCTGCAACCGATGACGCTGACGTCCAAGGTCTAACGCCGGACGTCTGACGTCGACGTTTTACGTCCGGCGTAAGACGTTTGACGTCAGCGTTAGCCGATGAGGGGTGAGCAGTTACATAAGTTTTATATTAAATAGTTTGATATTGAAGTATCCTATCGTACCCCCTGCCTTGGTGATGGTCAAGCATTAGTTCCCGTCCCCGATTAAAACCATGTGGAAAGGCACCTCCCAATTTTCCCTCCCAATTTTCCCTCAGTGACGGCGCGGAATTGAGCGAAGCTATAAAATCTGTAGCTTGATAACGCGATAATCGCGGCAGGCCCGAACTCACCGCTCGTGTAACTCAGACAGGCAGTGGATCGCGATAGTTTAGGTGAGCATGCCGCTCAGAAGTGAGAAGAATTGGAGGATACTAGAAACACTGCTCCATAATTGCTGCGTGCAATTACAAAAAACACTCGACTATGCGGTGCCGAAACACAAGTTTCGGCAGATCTTAATGAGAGAGCCGAACTCTCGGCTCTCTAAACTATAGTCTTGCCGTATCCAACCGTAAACGTCGGAGGTTTATAAGTTCCTGGTGGGAATTTAACACGAGAGTCTCCAGCGCGATACTTTTCCGATGCCTCCCGGTACTTAAAGTATATTGAGAAATACCATGCCTTCCCCTGCGCCCGCCGTTCGTTGTCCTTAGAAAGAACCCTCGGGCGGTGTTGGTATCTGGAACTCGTCTTTGTTGAACGTGGTAACGAGCCTGGCTTTGCCTCCCTTACGCCCTTGGCTCCCAATGACTTCTGCCTGGTGCCTTTGGGAAATCTGCGCTCCTCAAGCACTTGAGCCGTGCGCTCTCGTAGCTTCTCCCGCATCAGCTTCATGTACTCGGCTCTCGGCAGGTTCTTATACCCAGGTATCCGCTCATAGCGTAGGTCATGCAGCTTCGTGAACTCCTCTATCTTCACCGTAGGGTCCCAGCGTCTGGCGTCATTATACGCCTTCCAATCTACCACTGGGTATTTACGCGTAACCCCAGATATCGCGTCCTCAAAGCAGTTATAGCCTGGATAATCCTTAATATCGTCTACAAGCCCGTCTTGGACAGGCTGGAGCACCGTATAGAAGAACTGCTCTTCTATATCCTCATCTCCAGGGAGGTACTCGGCTGAGTAGCGCCTGCCCCAAAACCTACCGCCGGGGTGGCTAGCCTGTCTACGA
>CAIXSY010000211.1 GCA_903922175.1 uncultured delta proteobacterium
GAAATTTATAAAAAGCTAAGTATTTCAGATAACTACAGAGGCTCTGGGCAAAAAGAAGCGGCCGGAAGTGCGCCATTTCTCCTCGATTTACGCCGTTCACATCGAGAGACGGCCCCAAATCCATTTTCCCGGCTTCCTCTCCACACAAATCATAAATTTACCCCAAAATCCAGCTCTCGCTTCAACTGACTTGCACTATCCGCCTCTAACTCCCTATATTCACTCTAGAAAGAATTGATTTTCCTATACATCCGCGAATTCGTCAGTACGGCGGAGAAGCGGTACAGACGTTGGATAGAGGCAACGATATCTGACGGGGCTTTGTACGTAAATGTGAAAGCACGATGAGTGCTTGAAACTGAGCGAGTAAGCAGGCAGGAACGTTATAGCAGACGCATTTATCGTGGGAGACAATCCGTGATGAGGTAAACCGAGTGCTCCATGGCTGGAGCCAATTACTTCCGATGCGGCAGCCGCTATCGGGCTTACCGTGCTGTCGACAACTTCGTGTACCATCGTGTTCGCGGTTTTATGTGTCGTCGGTCGGATCTTCCTCGACCTGGGTGCCAAAGAGGCAGGGTTTACTCATGAGACTGCTAATGGGCAACAAGTCAGTTTGAGCTGAGTGTGATATGTAATATGTTCTCCCTGCTAAGTAATTAGAGCAAATTTTAACGCGGAGGACACGGTGTACGCGGAGGAGGGAATGTGTTTGCGACTCTCACGATACCGTCCTTCAGATGAGGGACATTGAAATTCAACAGCAGGCCGACTTGGAGCCCAGCCAGCTTCAGATACGTGAGCAGCTGAGCCTTATGCACCGGAGCGAGGTGCTCGACGGCCTTAAGCTCCACGATCAAGTTGTCTTAGACGAGCAGATCGATTCGGTAGCCGACTTCGAGCTGTACTCCATCATAGGATACCGGTAACCCCACCTCGGAGAGCGCCTTGAGACCCTTTTTGGTGAGTTCGTGGCGCAGGCAGACCTTATAGACTTCTTCGAATAGCCCTGCACTAAGCGCCGAACCAAGCGCCGAACCAAGCGCCGAGTGCACCTTCATCGTCGCGTCAATTACTTCTCCGGTAAGTTTTTCAAAAAGCATACTCCGCGTCTCCCCGCGTCCTCCGCGTTATACATTTATCGGGGACTTGCGAGGAAAGTTGCTTACTTTAGCCAAGAGTATAAAATGCAGGGAGAACCAGAACTTAGCACGCGACGCTCGCCGTTCGGGGTAATTGCCACCCTGCGTTATAAGATGGCTCGCGCTCGTGTAAGTAAGCGTTCTCCCTGTACTTTAAATATAGATTTGGGTGACGAAATGCCTCGCTTGATTTTTGTTCTCATCATTCTTCTCGGAGTTGCCTGTGCACCCACGACTAAAAGTTCCTCTTCTTCTATCGAAAAATTAAACGCCTCTACGGCAAGCGTCGAATGGTATAAGGGAAATCGAGTTTCCTTGGACTGGACAAACGATCCTCGTGCCAACCAGAGCGGCACATGGAGTTTCATCATTCAGGACGGAGGAGAATCTTCCACAGCCAAGGCAGAACAGCGCTTCAGGGGTATCAAGATAGTTAGCGATTTCTTGGTGTACAAGGGCCAGCTGCTTGTCATAAAACAACTCGAACCGAAAGAATCTCCGCCATATGACAATCTTCAATACGGAACCCTAATGTTGGGAGTACTTGAGGATCTGTTGTCGCGTGCCGTACCTGGCGGACCGGGGGCCTTAGCCACGAAGCAAAAGATAGACTTTGGTGATTCGACTATGCCGTTTATTACCCACCGAAATGATGGACTTGGCTCATATGGGGCTCCATGGACCGTTACCGGGTCTGTTTCGCCTCAAGCAAACGGAGCCATAGGATTCGAACTTGAGTTTTCTTTTACCCTGAAAGATGGACCACATGCCGGAACGTTCGTGCATCAGAAATTCAAAGGTTCGTGGCAGTCGGATTCCCTAACGAAGATTACACTCACGGACGAAGACCTTATCCGATATCCGACATACTCTCTTCGATGTTTAATGGAGCCTGTAGTAGGCAAAAAAACCGTTGCCGATGCGCTAATGGAGAGTGGTAAGTGTCGGTAAGCTTCTAACGCTCCATATTCCGAATCGAGGAGAGTCGCTGAGCCGATTTTTTGGGCACTACTCTAGCCGCAGTAGGGGGGAGCGAAAGAAACAAGAGAGGCTTAAGGCGGCAGCCGCAGAGAACGTTGCCATCACCGAAA
>CAIXSY010000212.1 GCA_903922175.1 uncultured delta proteobacterium
CAACTCATCTAGTACACGTTTCAAGGGTCAAGGAATCTAGCGCCGGACGTAAAGCGTCGAGGTCTGACGTCCGGCGTTAGACCTTAGACGTCAACGTCATCGGTTCTCAGAAGGGTCATTTTGCAGGGGTTATTTGCATACACTGCGAAGGGGGCGAGTAGTTATGATGGGTCTTCTCGAATGCCAGTATTCGCTCCTCGACGATCTTTGGATTGCGCGAGAAGTTCAATAGTTCGTCGCTGTCTAGAAGGTCAATCCAGAGCGTGTTTTCAGTTGGCAGTGAGGCCTGCAGCAACTTCGATTTACCTGTTCCGCGAGCGCGCAACATATTGAACTATTGAGCACAATTTTTTTTCGCGCGAGTCGAAGGATCGCCAAGAACCGAGTTTCAGGACAGGCACTAAATTAGGCCACCTTATCGTAGTCAAACAAGCGAGCATAAGCCGCAGCGCAATCTTCCCACGTTCGTTGCGAAACCTGCATGCTCGCTTTCTGTGCGAGAGCTTCCTTCCGTTCAGGGTTGAGGTCCAGCTCTTTAATCCGCTCGGCAAGCTCTTTGACTTCGCTCGGAGCAAAGAGCACTCCGTTCTCGCCATCCTGTATCATTTCGCGATGTGCAGGGATGTCCGAGGCGCAGACGACGAGACCACTCGCCATTGCTTCGAGCACGGCATTCGGTTGTCCCTCCCACTCCGAAGCGGTCACAAGATAGGACGCGCTGCGCATGTAGCAAAACACTTCGTGTGGTACGACGCTTCCCAAAAATCGGATGCGTCCCCGGCAGCCTAGGCTAGCGGCAAGATCTTTGAGAGAGTCTACGTAGGTAGTCAGGTCGGTCTTGCCACAGATAATAAGCTCGTACTGCGGAAGCTCTGCGATGAGCTGTATCAGAACTTCGACTCTTTTCATCGGCCGAAGCGAGGAGACGGCAAGTAAGTAATGTTTGGTGGATGAGAGGCCTCTTTCTTGGGTAAATACCTTAAGCGACTGCTCGGGTATGACGGGGACGTGCACACCGTTTAGGATCACGGAGATACGCTCTTCGGGGATCTTTGCCTGTTGGCGGAGAAGTCTCTGAAATTCATGACTGACAACGACGATCTGCTTGGCCCCGTTAAGGAGTGGTAGGCTGAGGAGTGTTAATAGTTTGTTTTTGAAGATCAGAGCGTCCGAGCCCATGAGCCCAAGTACGTATGGCCGGCCGGTCAAAAGCTTATAGAGCAGTGCCGGAACTGCAGCCAAGATCCAGAAGGCGAGAACGGCGTCGGGGCGAGTGGGGAGCGCAAAGACGCTGCGCAGCATCTGGACGATGAATCCGGGGACTTGAAGCAGGACGAACGGGTTTTTCTGGATATTTGAGAGCAGGCTTGCACCGAAGGCGAGCCTACCATGCGAGAATATTCCGTACTTGAAACGTCTAATCACTACTGCCTCGCGGGTCTCTGCTTTGGGCTCATCCTGGTCAGACGGCACAATCAACGAAAGCTGTGTGACTTTTGCCCCCAGCGCTTGGCAGATGCGCTGGATAAAGACGCTCGTGTCATCGGTGGAGGTGCGCGGGTACGAAGAGGTTAGGACGCAGAGGTGCATAGGTCGATACGAAGGGTTGAGCTTTTTGCTACATCCGTTCTAGTCCAAATAAATTTTCTCACCCAGGCGGAGTGTTTCTCATGATTTGTTTCGTTTTTCAATCAGCAGCTCAATTGGCTTCACAGTTAAGTAAGCATTATATGCTTTAAGTTTACTATCTGAGTAACCCATTTTTCTTAATAGTCCTCCAATCTTATGGATTTTACCTACTTCAAACATAAATCTACTGGCCGTGCCTCTCTCACTAATAGATTTATTAATCCATTCAATATAGCGGGATTCGAATAATTCGTTCAGTAGCTTTACATTAAGGGGTTTTAATTTAACACGTCCCAGCGCCTGAAGATCTAGAGTGTTCTGACGGCTGAATTCTAATTTGCTATTCTCAACATCTAGGTTGTGCTTTAAAAATAATTCCTTCTGCCAAACTCTATTTCTTTTCCTTTCCTCGGGCAAGCTCAGCATAGCAAGAGAGATTTCCTGATTTAAAAACGGTGACCATGAATTTAAGTTGAGTGATTCGGGAACTTTAAATAGGTAGCATAGTAATATGGCTTTCATCCTCATTGCTTCGAGGACTCTGTACCTCGGGTCTTTCAATAACTCTCTATTTTTCTCAAAATATTCTTGCTTTATCTCGGCATTGGATTTCAACTTGCAGAAATTCGAATCTGCCCTCATCCCATGAGAGTAGCCTAACAAATCGAGTGATTTAATCGAATCTACTTTATTTATATTTACCGCACCTGCCCAAGCGTCACCCATGAAGCCGCTCAGAAGCAAATGACCAGATCCAATCTGTTTAATAATTTTCTGGTAAAATTCGATGTGGTACATCCCATGTGCGTGTGATGAAACTCCAAACAAGGTATACCAGTCATCAATGAAATGATGATATTCCCCTAGGGGAATTTGACTCCATTTAATGCCAAGTACTTCCGTAACTTTCTTCGCAAGCACAACCTCAAAAGATTTAGATTGATCGTCGGAGATTCCGTAGGTAAATGCTCTAATTCTGGATTTATCTGAAATCATCAAATTGAGGAGCCTGGAATCATACCCACCACTTGTGGGGATAATAATGGTACCAGAGGTCTGCTTTTCCCACTTTTGAACTTCATTTTCTAAAAGACTGATAACGTCATTCTCATTAGTTCTCCTTTGAATCAACTCAAGGGAATTATCTTCTGAATTCGTAATAATTATTTCATTGGCATCTGTTTTTATTATTTCAGAGGAATGTTTTAAGAACCTAACATTACGAACGGGTGTTTGCTGAAAAACAGAGTAACCAAAATCAAGATAATTGATCAGGCCTTCGGGATGAAATTCAAGATTCCTATAATCGATAACGTCGTTAATGTTAAAGCTGACTTTTTTAGTCTTATCATTGTAAAATATAGGCTTGGAATTCAACCAATCCGTATTATTTTTTTGCATCTGATTTGACTCCCGGATCGTAAACAGAAAGGGTGTGCCGCCGTAACGCTAATGTTCTCCCTCGGTAAGCTTATGTGCTAAATAATGCGGAAAGAAAAAGGGCGACCGGTTTGGATGTTCCAGGTTGTTGACACTGAGGATAGCATAGCTTTCGGGGGTGTAGAGACTGCGGAATATTTTGAGACTGCGAGCCCGCAGGTTATGCCCCGCCTTTACTTCAATCGGGAAGGGGGTGCCGTATCGCTGTATCAGAAACTCTATCTCGGATTCCTTTTTTCGCCACGAAAAGATCTGATTTGGTATCTTCGCTTGTAGCTCTTGAGCGACGAAGTTTTCTAGGAGATAGCCTTTAAAACTCCCCATCTTTTCTTTGAGCAGATCGTATGGAGCAATCTGCAGCATGGCACCCAATATCCCGACATCGAAAGAATATAATTTGAAGATAGTTTCGTGAGCATAGGCTCGTAGTGGAATCTCCGCATGCTCAATAAGGGGGATTTTAAGCACCAAACCTGCCTTCTCCAGCCAGTCAAGCGGGGGGGCGAGGCGCTCATAGCTGCGGAGCCCAGGGACGGCATCTTTAAAAGTAAATTTTTTACTGGAACCATCAAGTCCCCTCGCCAGTTGCTCGGGGATTGCACGCCATAGCCGTTCAATATGCATGGCGTTAACCTTTCCGCAGTGCTTCGCCATATCTGCAGCGTAGAAGGATAGCAGATCAGTCTGCAGGTCGCGTATCTTGGTTGCCATTGGTAGCTCCAGCTCAGGAGTCGGCGCAAGTGTCGCTACTATTTCGGGCAAGCCACCACTAAATAAATATAATTTTAGCAGGTCTAATAACTTCTCATGTGCGACAATGCTTAGGGCTCGATCTTCAGAAAAGGCAGCAGCGATCTCTTTTAGTAGATGTTGCTGTCCTAAGGCACCTAAGAACTCGGCATACGTTAATGGGGATAGGTGGAGAAGGGATACTTTGCCCACCGGGAATGAGCTTTCTGGTAGTGCGAGACCCAAGAGAGAGCCGGCGCATGCCAGTGCCAGGCTCGGCTGCTGCTCACAGAAGTACTTCAAACTGGTTAGCGCACGTCCACACGCCTGCAACTCGTCAAATATTATAAGATCGCTCTCGATTGAGATCTGTTGGTTAGCATGAAAAGCCAGCTCTCGGATAATCCTATTGGTATCTAGATCCTTTTCGAAGACTGAGGCCAACAATGGGGAGGCTTCAAAATCGAAGACGTGTACGGCATTAAAGGCGCTTTTGCCAAAATGTTTTAAGAGAGCTGTTTTGCCAACTTGGCGTGCTCCTAGTAATATCAATGGCTTGCGTGAAGGTGAGTCTTTCCAGGAAGTTAGTTGTGAAATGGCGTATCTTTCAATAAACATGTAACAAATATAGGCCTACAAAATACCAAAAGCAAGATAAGTACGGCTTATAAAGTACCAAGCCGATCGCCTTGCAGCTGACGCTTAGCATAACATCAGGTAACTGCTCAATAACCCCGGGTAACTTAATAATTCGTGAGCGTGGTCGTGCTCGTGGTCCTGGTCGAAATGTTCCTCAAATCAACCAGTTATACCGTCCGCCATCAATGCGCTTTTTACGTCAAGACTTTTTGCGGACGGTATAGTTACCGCAGGGTATCGTGCTCCAGCCGTTTGATGCGCTCAAGGATATCCTCCAGCAGTCGTCGATTGAACTGGATGATATCGGCGATCAATCCAAAGAGGATGATCATGCCACCCATAATCAGGGCGATGGCGGCAAGGATTAATGACTGCAGCTTTCCGGCGCCTCCCGTTGTTAGGTAGAAATAGAGAAATCGCACTGCCAAAGCAAAGCCTAAAAAGAGCAGGATCCCTCCGATCTGCAGAAATACCCGTAGCGGATTGTACATGGCGAAGATTCGTAAGATCGAAGCTATGGAAAAGGCGATATAACCGCGGATACTGCGCATCAGCCGCGATTCGCGTGTTTTTGGATTGGTCTCAATGGCAACATCAACGATGGTTAGTCCCTTGGACGGGGCCTGCAGGATCGCTTCGTGGGTATAGGTATAGTTACCCAAGATGGTAAGTTTAAATGCGGCGTCGCGGCTAAAGGCACGAAAACCGCTTGTCGTGTCACGCACCTGTGTGTCAGAGAGTTTCCGCACAACGGCTGAGCCCAATTTTTGGAGCAGTTTTTTAAGCGACGAGAACTCACTGATGGTATCGGTACGCCGATCTCCCACCACCATATCGGCTCTGCCGTCGAGGATCGGTTGAATAAGAGCGGGGATCTCTGACGCCTTATATTGATTGTCGCCATCAAGATTGACAATGATGTCTGCGCCGTTATGCAGTGCGGCGTCTATTGCTTTGCGGAAGGAAAAAGCCAGGCCGAGATTTCGCTTATTACGCAGTACATAGGTGACACCGAGTGAGCGCGCTACTTCGGACGTGCCGTCGTTTGACCCATCGTCGATAATTAACGTCTCGATGCAGTCAATCCCGCCTATCTGCCGTGGTAGGGAGGCAATGACCAGGGGCAAGGTCTGGGCTTCGTTGTAACAGGGAATTTGAACTATGAGCTTCATGAGGGTCCCGTCCTGAGATAAGTATACACATCAGGAGGCAGTGGCGCTATGGGACGGGACCTAAGAAGAAAGGTAACTGCTCGCCCCTAATCGGCTAACGCTGACGTCGAATGTCTTACGCCGGACGTAAAACGTCGAGGTTAGACGTCCGGCGTTAGACCTTGGACGTCAGCGTCATCGCTTCTCAGAAAAGTCAATTTGCTGGGTTTTTAGAAATTTCAAATGTGTTTGGCTAGGCTTTCATGGGGCTTGAATGTGTTTGGCGAGATCCTCCGCCACTATCTTTTGCACCTTTAGACCAGGGTGGTGGTCGGTGGAGTTGGCCACGCGCTCCTCGACGGGCAGTGCCTCCATCGGTTTATGCAGATCGAGGATCAAAACCTCCTTTTGTTGCAGGAATTGGCGTAGCGGCTCAGTGATGAAGGCATCGCTGTTTAAGTCGAGCATGTTGGGCCAGAGGATGATGATAAGCTTGGCCTGTGCGGCGGTGCTCATGGCGATAATTTCACTTAGCTCATCAAGGTGCGATCGCCAGACTGCCTGATTGTTCACAAGCGAGCGTATGTAATCCCAGTACCTAACGCCAAGCTCGGGGTGGGTGAGCCGGAATATGCGCCAGTAGACGAAGTCTAGCAGTGCCGAGTGCTCAATCATCCGCCCCAAGGCATTCTGAGGAATGGGGAGCAGTTGTGGGCGAGGAATGCCGTTTTTTACTCCCGCGCCCTCGATATCATTGGCGAAATAGCTCAAGATGACGAATTTCGGAGTCAGGGTCTTCAGGTGGAGTTTGAAAGCATCAAGCTCTTCGCTGGTACTCCATCCGCAACGGGCGATATTGAGCACTTTCCATGGTATCCCGAGTTTACGCTCGAGCTGGTTACCGAAGCGGTCCTGGACGTTGTCGATGCCCTGCCCGGCGGCAATTGAATCGCCGAGAAGGAAGATGAGCGGCCGCTGACGTAGCTCTTCCTCTTTAAATTCCCCGTCTCGATACTGGAAACTATTTTGCGGCACCCAGTAGGTGTCCCACCAGCGTTTGGCCGCGTAGGTAAAGCCAAAGAAGTCGGAGCGTACGTAGAAAATGTGAAAGCCTAGGTCGGTGAGGAGTAAGGTAAAGAGAAGGGGCAGGACTGCTATCGATAGGTTAAGGCTTAGGCGCCGAGCGCGGCCGTCTTGTCTCCAGTAAAAGCGAAAGAGATCGCGGGCAAACTTGGCCGCGAGCAGGAGCACGAGCAGCTCCAAAGCGAAAATTACATAATAGTCCATAGAATCACATCCTAGGATAGGTATACACTTTAGGAGGCTAAGATGTAACTGAGTAACTGCTCATTAACCCTGGGTGATTTAAGAATTCGTGCTCGTGGTCCTAGTCGAAGAGTGTGCTGATTCGGCTAGTTACATCGACCAGCAGAGGATTTATCCCATGTCTGGGGTTTCCCAAAGTTGGTAACCAAATTTTGCATGGTACAAGTTATGAAGCCTCTGAAATATTCACTTCTCTCCCTGTGCTCGCTGCTCTCATTGTGTAAAATACTAATGCTTTTACACAACGAGGACAGCGAGAGCGGCGAGAAAAACCTAGAAATGGAGTTTTGCATACCTAGAGAGGGCTATCGCTATGCGAAGCATAGCGATTTATGACCTCCTCCCTCTTCCTCATGGCTTTTCTTGCAGCGATGTTGCTCTACGTTGTTGTCGAAGCCTCCTTATCTGTGCTGAATCTGCGCTACGGCGCGGCTCATTCGGAGCATGTGCCAACGTTTGCCAGGTCCCACGTTGACGCTGATTCCTTTATGAAAGCTTGTTCTTATACTCGCGCGCGCGGACAATTCGGGCTCTTTTCGCTTGGATACGGCGGTCTGTTTCTGCTCATCTTTCTGTTGTGTGGTGGCTTCGGGTTTGTTGATAATCGGCTCTTTTCCTTGGGCCTCAATCCATATCTCCACGGTGTGCTCTATGTCTTATGCGTCGGTCTTATCTTTTCAGTAGTAGATCTGCCGATCTCACTCTACTCGACCTTCGTCATAGAAGAGCGCTTTGGTTTTAATAAGAGCACGCTTTGGCTGTGGTGCCTCGACACGCTCAAAGGGGTACTGCTCAGCGCGCTTATTATGACGCCGGTGCTGCTTGGTCTGTTCTGGTTCATGGGGCAGAGTGGACGCTGGTGGTGGCTGTATGCCTTTGTGTTTCTTGCGTTTCTACAATTTGTGTTTATGTTACTGATGCCGATCTGGATCCTGCCTCTATTTAATAAGTTTACCCCTCTGCCGGAGGGAGATCTTAAAGATCGCATACTTTCTCTGTGCGAGAAGGCTTCCTATCGTATCGCCGGGATATTCCTCATGGATGGCAGTAAGCGTTCGGCGCACGCCAATGCCTTTTTTACCGGCTTTGGTGCTACGAAACGCATCATCTTGTTCGATACCCTCGTCTCGCAGCTTGCCCCTGCGGAAACCGCAGCCGTATTGGCGCATGAGATGGGACACGCCCTGCACGGTCATATAAAAAAGTCAGTTGCCGTATCGCTCTTCGCTGCCTTGGTTGGACTGCTCGTATTGGATTGGCTGATGGCCCAGCCGGGGTTGTATGGCGCCTTTGGTTTTAGCCGTCCCAGCTTGCACGCTGCTCTCGTCATCTTTCTCTTTGCCTCCAGCCCCTTTACCTACTTTCTGACCCCGCTCTTTTCTATGCTCTCACGGCGTTTTGAATACCAGGCTGATCGTTTTGCCTGTTCGCTTACCGGCACACCTGATGATCTTACGAATGGCCTCCTGCGGCTGTCTAAAAATAGCCTGAGTAACCTCACCCCCCATCCGTGGTATAGCTTTTTCCACTACTCTCACCCTACACTAGGGGAGAGAATAGCGGCGATGGAATCATTTGCCGCGAAGGGCGAATGAGAATAAGGTTTGATAATTGGTAACTATTCAGCGCCATTGGAAGATGCGCAATCAGCGCTATGTTTCGCACGGAGATCCACCGAGGTCTCACGGAGTTACACGGAGGGGATAGTGCTGGGCCCCACCACGCAGCCTCCTGTGGAACTCCGTGAGACCTCG
>CAIXSY010000213.1 GCA_903922175.1 uncultured delta proteobacterium
CCTCAAAATTCACTAGTCAGTCCTATTATAACATGCCTTTTTCGGGCATAACCTCGAAATTGGCCACGTATCCTACCATACTATTTCACTTATTTCTCCCGTCCTATCGCACTTTCGCTATTTCCGGACAGGCTCTAACTAGTTGATTGCCCGTGAAAGAGGCAAGAGAATTCCCCTCGCCTAGAGTAGCCCCATCCGCTCAAACAGTTGGTGCGATGGGCCATTGGCCCTCAGGCCATACTCCGGATTAGGCAAAAGAGAGTAGCCGCCAGGCGAAGTCCGCTGCTGGGGCAGTCAGCGGAAAGCAGAAAGCTGCCAACAGCTAGCCGATAGCGGATTACAGAGGCGCCACGCTCTTCCGCGCGAATGCGCGGCTCGGTTCAACTGCTCAATACCCCCCCCCCCGGCGAGCAAAGGACTCAATATTCAGATCTACCTCCTCGGCGGCCAAACAAATTTATCCACAAGTTTCAGCACCGCTTGGCGATGCTCACCTTGAATCTCGACGATCCCTTCGCCTGCTTTAATATAGCTCGTCCCCCCGCTTCCGATCGAACGCTTGAGGTACGTGCAAAGATGCTCAAGAAGCGTCTCATGCGGGGGCAACTTAAAAAGAACAGTGACGCTTTTTCCACCACGCCCCTTCTTCTCAAGCCTAACTGCTGGAGCGAGGGTATAGGGCTTCTCCACCTCCATTGCCTTGGGGCGTGGAGGGATGGGATCGGTCGAATATACCAAAACGCGATCGGGGTCGTCTTTCGTGAAATGAATCTTACTCAAAATGTGCCTTGCTAAGCGTAGGCAAGAGCGTGTTTCGCGGCCACAAGCACCCTGCGCGCCTGCCACATGGCCTTCATCGATTCTAGGTCAGTAAGCAGCAGCACTTGTGACTCTGGATGCATTTTTGACAGATATAGGTCATCTGTAAACTTAACCGCCAAATGCCTCAGGTGGCTAAGATCCTTAGGAGAATAGAGAATTGCGACATCCCCCAAAGCTATCTGGCGATTCTCCACATCTTCCTCGCACCCCCAACCCTTACGCTGAAGCGCATCGATCAAGGGACTTTCTAGCCCCAAGATCCGCTCAATAAAGGAGATACAATTAAGTCGTCCAAACGGCGGAGAAGCTAATAGATATCGGATCAGCCCATGCTCGACCTCCACTGCGCGCGGGATCTCCGTTGAGGAACCCACTGCGTGCATCTCCAATTTCGCATCTTCCTCTACTCGCGTTAAAGGTAAAGAGATGTCATAGACCCGATATTCATTAAATACCGATCGATCCACTGATTGAAGGTTAATTTTTGCATCAACAACAGAACTAATCACTCTTTTCTTTCGAGCTTCAGAATCGAGCATACGATCATCGCCCTCATCGCTGACCGACATCAGCAGAGTGAAAAGAATTGTTATTGGTACGCAGATGCGATGCATATATATACCCTAGCGCCAAATGAAAGTATCGGCAGTACTCCGATTAAAGTTTAACCTCATCCTCTACTTATAGGGCGTAAGAATGTTCGTAATTGCTCAAAAACCCCGGGCAAAAGAAACGAAATCTTAGTCATGGTCTTGGTTCTGGTCTTAAGTCATCGTCCTGTACATGGCCGAATTAATTGACCATTTGACAATGACCAGGATTTAGGAGCAAGACTAAAACCAAGATTAGGATAAGATTTACCCGGGCTTTATGAGCAGTTACCATTCTGGCGCCCATCACTTCCGCCAGCGAGGCCCTCCGTCGCTGGCTATAGCCGCAGCCGATGCGGTCAGCAGAATGCTGACGGCAGATCTCTGAAAGCAGACCGCAGAGAGCAGATTAATGAAGGAGGTCCCTGCCCTTTTTGGGTCACCATTCAGCATATTAAAGGCTCACCGTTGCGATGGAGGTGCGCGAGGCTCGTCGGTTCAGCCACAAGCCCTTCCGAGCAGCTCCAAGTACCTCCCCGCGCACATCTCCCAACTCAAGCCCTGGACAATCTCGTAAGCCTGCTTCGTGATCTGCTCACGAAACGCAGCATCGCCATCAAGCCTGAGGATAAATGCCGCCGCAGCACCAAGGTCAATCTCAGTGAAAAGAAATCCACCTGCGCTCGAGATAAGTTCGCGGTGTGCGGAGATGTCCGAGAGGCAGACAGGAAGACGTGCGGCGCAGGCTTCAAGCACTGAATTCGAACGGCCTTCGAACTCCGAAGCGGAGACATAACAGCGCGCCAGCGAAAGAAAATAGGGCACCTCAGCCGGGGAGACCTTGCCGGTTATATGCAGCCGTGATTGCACACCACAGTTTTTCGCATAGGCCTGAACGTGCTGAACACACTGCTCGTCATCAATTCGCCCACAGAGAATCAGCGAATAATCGGCCATCTCGGGGCGACTCAGCAGATCAATCAAGATGGTGACCCTTTTACGCGGGATGATCGTCCCCACAAAGAGCAGATATTTCGCTTGAGGCTGTAAGCCGCTCCGCTGACAAAATCGCATCAAAGCGTCAGCCGAGGGCGGCTGCACCTCAACACCGTTAGGAATCGTACAAAGCTTTTGACTCGAAAGGTGATAGCGCTCACGTAACTCGCCAAGGAATGAGTCATTGACCGAGACAATGCCCGCTGCTTGCTTAAAAGGCAGCATAAGGAGCAATCTTAATAGAAGCGGGCGCGAGAAACGCACATCCTCACCACGGACCGAGATGAGGTAAGGCTTTCCGGTCAGAAGCGCTGCCATCCAGGCCACAAGTCCGGCCATGCACCAATTGGCGTGTAAAACATCATACGAGCCGCGCAGCGATATGGCACACCAAAGCATGCGCAGGAGGAGAAAGGGAGCCTGCAAGATCAGCCAAGGGTTGACTCGCAGGTTGGGAAGCACTCCGGCACCAAAGGCCAGCCTTCCCGCGGAAAAGATGCCATACCGATAGCGCTGGATTTTGAACGTGCCCTCCTGTGCAGTCAGCGGTTCATCCTTGTCATGCGGGACGACTACAAATCCTTGCGCGCCCTGAGCGCTATAGGCATCAACCAGGCGTTTGACGAATATTCCGGCGTCGTCGTCAGCAGCCCTTGGATACGATGTGGTGAGAACGCAGATACGCATGGCTATGATCTAGAAACTTCCTGCCCATTTGTCGCACAAAACTAGTACAACAAACAAATGGGCAAGAAGTTTCTACCCCCGGAGGGACAATATAGCCAAACACATTTAAAGAAACAGAGTCAAACCGGCTTGTCCTACGTAGCACTTGCCGCGTGGCAAGGCGAAGTAGGAAGGTTTGTCCAAAATGTATTTTAAACTCGCATCTCATCAAATGCCGTTAGATTTCCCAAATTTCAAATGTGTTTGGCTAGTTCCTAGCTCCCAAACAGCATAATCACCGCGCTGCGAGATCTCATGCACAAAGGCTTGCAGAAACTCGTTCCAACGCAGCTTCTCCTGCTCGTTGAGAATCGAGGCTAGCCCATCGAAGGCGCGGCGGCGGTTGACAATGATATGGGTGAGTCCTCTGTTTTTGAATTGTTGCAAGATCTCTCCTGCTGAATGCGCCTGTTTGAGCCAAACAACCAGGGCGCGCTCAGAGTTGTACCCTCCGGAGAAGACCTTGCGGTCGTAATAATAGAATTGATTTGAAGTGTAGAGAAGGTAAATTCCCGCCCCCTGCGGCAGCGTCGTGTTGACATAATTTGCGAGGGGGTACTCGACGAGGTGCTCGGAGAGATACTGACTTTGGGGGTGACGATCGAGAAGCTGCGTGACTGCGCCCGAACGATTGAGCGCCTGCGTTATATAAAGCAGTGAAAGTCCAACTTGGAGCAGGATAAAGGCGCGGTAGATTAATTGGCTCGCCCCTCTCATATGCGCCATGCCGACAGCGGCGAGGATGACCAAGGGACCGAATATCGGCGCCAAGTAGCGGATGCGCCATGAGGTCGAAAGAATCGCTCCGCTGTAGTATGCCGCAATGAAAAGTGCCAGGAAAACCACCCACGGATCCTTGCGTCGGCGGAAAACCGGTATGAGTCCAAAGAGTAGAAGCGGGCTCAGCACGCCATCAAAATTACGAGGATTGCCGTCCTGTCCTAAACAGAGCATGCGCAGCGGTGTGGTGACGAGATCAATCCAGTTTTCGCCGTACATGAGCATGCGGTAGCCGATCGGTGACAGGCCCGGGGGTCCGGACTGCACGACCGTGGCACTGCCAAAGATTGCTCCATAGAGCGGATAGAATGGATTTCCGGTTAGCAACCGATTTTGCAGCATCCACGGGAGATAATAGAGCAGAGCGAATCCACCCACGATGCCAACAGCCATGACGGTTCGCTTAAAGCCGATCTCATGGCGCAAAAAAAAGACGAAGAGAAGGAGTAGCACAAGGGCTGCCGCCAACATGCCGTTATACTTTGTGCCCATGGCGAGCCCGAGCGAAATGCCACACAGATAGAGAAGCCGCGAGTTGTGTGGCTTATCGGCGTAGCGTTGCCCACAGACGATGGCATGCAAGGTAAAGAAAGCAAGCCCGAGGTCAACCAACGGTGCCGCCGCGAGCCCGATGCAGGCCGGAAGAAGAAGCGCCAGCATACACCCGAGAAGCGCCGCTTCGGCTGCCTTAGAAACTTCTTGCCCATTTGTCGAACAAAATGAAGGCGGCGAATAAACGGGCAAGAGGTTTCTACCCCCGGAGGGACAACGAGGCCAAACACATTTAAAGGGATAGAGCCAAGCCGAAGGCTTGTCCAAGTTATGCCTTACCCTAACATACCCCTGAGGCCGTTGGCTTTTTGAAACTTTCAAATGTGTTTGGCTAGTTTTGCCAAAGGTAAAAAAAGCGACGTCGCCGGCAAAAAGAAGCAAATAGAGGAGGTGGTAATAGGGGGTAAGTGCTTCAAGATGACGCGAAAGAAGCCCAGCGTAGGCGAGCTGAATCAACATCGGATAGTAAGACCATTCATGCCAAGCAATGGGGGCAACTTGATTCTGCTCTAACCACCACTTCGGCACTGCCAGATGATGAGTCAAAGCATCACGTGCGCTGATGGGATGACTCGCTTCAAGGAGAATAAGTCCAACAAAGATAAGACTGGGAACGATAAACCAATGACGGTTGGCACCAAGCATGCTGCCAAGCTGAGCCACGAAATAGAGCATCACAGCGATAGCCGCAAGAAGCACACCGAGGTGAACAAACATGACGAGCTTATAAAGCGCCGAGAGCGGCCCAAGGGTCTCGCCTATAGGAAGAAGGAGCAGGAGCAGTATTCCAGCAACAACCGGCAGGTAGAGGAGCGGTGCTGCCGAGCGGTCGAGAGTAGTAGGTGGATTTTGCATGCGTAACTTCATTGGTAACTAGTCAGCACACTGCGTAACTGGTCAGATTTTGGCCTGAATCGAGGCGCGAGTCTCAAGCCCGATCCTACCTCGCCTCGCTTGCGCGAGTGCTCCGTAGGACAGGCCGGATGACTTAATCGCCTTGTCCCCCGCAGCGCGGGCCGCAAGGCCAGGCGAAGGAGGAAACGAAGAGTCATGGCAAAAGCTGACCAGTTACTTTGTTGTAACACAGCAAGGGCATCATTGCCGACCCCTTCTTGTTGCAGTAAGGTGACTCTATGGCACCATCAGCACACCCTCGCATCCCCGAGATCCGCACCGTCATGTTTCCTCGTGATATCAATCACATGGGGAGTATTTTCGGTGGGCACATCTTAAGCCTTCTCGACCTTGCGGCGGCACAGTTTGCGCACTCCTTCTCAGCACGCAAGTATGTCACCAAGGTTATGCGCGAAGTTAACTTTATCTCCCCGGTCTATGTCGGCGATCGCGTCAGCTTTTATTGCACGCTGCGGCATGTCGGAACGACCTCGCTAACGATCCGCGTCGACGTCGAGGCGTTCCGCGGCATACGCTCATCAAAAATCATAAAGGTGACCTCGGCCGAAGTGGTGATGGTAGCGGTCGACGACAACTTTCACCCTGTTCCGGTGCTCGATCGACCGAGAAAGAAGAAGCGCGGGAAAAAAAGGAACGTCGAGAACGCTTAACTCGGCCTAAAATCGGTCTTCGGCGTGATCGAGCGCACGAACGCGGCGAGAAGCTTGGCACAGTTCTCCAAGTCTTTGAGGCTACAGACCTCTACCTGGGTATGCATGTACCGATTAGGAACGCCGATGCTGCCTGCGGCAACGCCGGCTCGCGATACCTGCAGATAGTAGGCGTCATTACCCAAAAGCCGAGGCGATGGCAGGGGCTGATGCGGGATACGCCCCTTCTTGGCCGCGGCAAAGAGCATACTATCGACCACAGGGTTGACGTTGGGGCCACGGTTGATCGCCGGGCCGCCGCCAAGTCTGATCGTCGTGTCTCGGGGATTGTCGTTCCCTGGGTTATCACTGGCGTGGGTGACGTCGATGGCAATTCCCACCTCAGGATCAATTCCATACGAAGCGGTGATGGCGCCACGACGCCCAACCTCTTCCTGAACCGTTCCCACTGAATAGAGCGCCACCGGCAGAGGCTTTTTTTGCTCAGCGCAGAGGCGAAGCGCCTCCATCGCCACAAATAGGCCGACCTTATCGTCGAGTCCGGGGCCAGAGAGCAGGTCGGGGCTTAGTTCTGTTACCCCAAGCTTAAAGGTGACCGGATCTCCGATCTCTATACGGCCTTCGGCCTCCTTTCTGTCCTTGGCTCCGATGTCGATCCAGATCTTTTCTATATCAAGCTTCTGTTTGTCGCGCTCCTCGGAGGTACGTGAATGAATCGGTTTAACACCAAGAACGCCGCTTACCGCGCCCTTTTTGGCGTGTATGGTGACGTTAGCCCCATAGAGCACCGCCACGTCCACACCACCGAGCGGACCAACGTAGATAAAGCCCTCCTTGGTGATGTGACGCACCATCAAGCCGATCTGGTCACAATGCCCACAGAGCATGACACGCCGCGAGGCTTTCGTATTAAGCCCTACGATGAGGTTGCCGTGCAGGTCGCTTTCGATGGAGTCCGCATAGGGCTCCATATAGCGGCGCACGACACGCTGTACCGGCTGTTCATAGCCACTCGGCGAAGGTGTGGTAAGCAATTCGTAGAGGAATTCTTTTGAATGTTTTTCCATATACTAACTAGTTAAATTCCCGCCGTGAAAATATCAGCTGCGCCAAAACCAACGCTATCGCCGCATAGCTGAGCGCATACAGCGCTGCCCAGAGACTGTGACCTAACTCCATATATCTCCCGTAAACGATGCTATTGGCAATATTAAGATCGTCGAGGTGAGGCAAGATCCAGTAGAAAGCTGTAAGCGGCCAGGTAACACCGACATGCCCCCCGTCCTCATTGCTAAAATAGAGCAGGTAGTGCGTTGACCGTCCCGCCAGAAAGACCCCAAAGGTAAATAGTCCACTGAGCAAGGGGGTGACGACAAGAGAGGAAAAGAAGAGTGCCGCGGCACAGACGATGACGAGTTCAAGCCAGATGTAGAAATAGGCCTGCAGCATACATGGGTCGAAGCGATGCTCGAAGAGGGCACAAAAGGCCGAAAGGCCCGCTGCCATGATCAGGAGCATCACCGTTGAGGTGGCAAGCATGCCGAAGAATTTCCCGGCGATGAACTCCGCCCGTTTCACGGGCTTCGCTAAAATATTGTAGACCGTCTTTTTGGAAAGCTCCTTGAAAAGAAGCATCGAACCGGCGATCACCGCGTAACAGACAGGAAAGAGAGATACCGCAAAGAGCCCTAAGTCTTTTATAACAAGAACTTGGTCCCCGACCGTAATTGACCCGAAGAGTGCTCCGACGAGTACAAGCCCCGCCGCGAAAAATAGCGTGACATAGAGCGCCTTACTGCGCACCGACTCGCGGAACGTGCAGATCGCTATGGCTAGAAGCTTATCCACGAGAAACCTCCTTTCCCCCAGACTGCGTTAAGCGCACAAAAAGATCTTCTAGGCTTCCCTGGACGAATTGGTACGAGTCTATACGCGCCCCCTGACTTAGCGCACACGCAAGCGCCGCTTCGGCCTGTGGACGCGAGTTAAACTCTATGCGCATCTGATCTTGCAGCTTTTCGGCCTTGCCCCCGAGGGAACACAGCTTCTCGGTGACCTCCGCTGAGGCCTGCACGACGATCTCGTAGCGCGCATCCCCCAGGGAGGGGATGTCCTTGATCGTAAAGACCCCGCGAAGCTCCCCCTTAACCAAGATCGAGCAGCGATCGCAAAGATGCTCGACATCGCTGAGGATATGGGAAGAGATAAACAGTGTCGTCCCCTTCTTTTTAAGCTCTAAAAATATATCACAGAACTCTCTGCGTCCCAGCGGATCAAGGCCCGAAAGCGGCTCATCAAGAATAAGTAAGCGTGGATCTCCAAGAAGCGCTTGAGCAAGGGCCACCCGCTGGGTGAGCCCCTTCGACAGGGAGCGCATGCTGCTACGTGCCCGCGCCCCCATGCCAACCCGATCGAGACAGAACGACACACGCTGACTTAGGGTACTACCACTGAGCCCGTTTAGCCGCCCATAGAGGCGCAAGATCTCAAGCACACTTAAGTTGTCGTAGAAATACGGCTGTTCGGGAAGATAGCCGACGTTGCATCTCGACGCGGGATTGCGGCTCTCGATGCCGAATAGCTTAATACTACCGCCAGTGGGGCGGACCAGATCCAGCAGACACTTAATGGCGGTGGTTTTGCCAGCCCCATTATGGCCCAGAAAACCAAAAGCTTCACCCACGGCCACATCGAGAGAGAACGGTCGCAGCGCCAGCGTTTTTCGCCACGACCAGTTGCTCGGATAGGCATAGGAAAGATTATCTATGGCGATAGCGTCCTTGCTCATACCCTACCTTTTCTCCTTTAGTATACGCTGCAGCTTATTGCTCAGCGCCTGACGCGCCAACGGGTCTTTTGTTCGCACCATCGCTTCTTCTAGAAATTCGATAGCAGTTTGCGGCGATTCAAGCTCAGCGAGCTTCTTAGCGGCTAGGCGCACAACAAACAACTCAACACCCGGAAGCTTGGCTGCGGCAACGAAATCATCCCGCGCCCGCTCAGCATCGTGGAGGAAGAACATGTAGACGAAGCCACGCAGATAGTAGAGATACCAGTCCTGAGGCCGCACGCTAATTCCGTGACTAAGAATGGCCACAGACTCCCGCGGCGAATTAGCCTCCCAAGCGAGCATCGCCGAGCAGAAGTGATAGACCTGTTCGGCTTGGGGGTTAAGATCGCTGACGATAGTACACATGTGCGCCAGCCAGCGGTAATTCTGATCCAGACGAAAATGTTTACCGAAATAGCTAATCGTGTTTAACCAAAGAACCTGTGAAAGCGCATTGGTATAGCCGAAGCTAACGAAGTGCAGGGCCTTACCGCTCGGAAGGTAGAGAACCTCCCCCTCCACCGGTGAGGCGAGTGCGCCATCAACTGAAGAGATTCTAGTCTCTTTCATCCCCAGCAGAGCAAACCCAGCCATGGCGACAAGCGCTAGGAGCAAAATGGCTTGTAGGATGGGGAGACGCATACACCTCATAAAGAGTAACTGCTCAATAACCCCGGGTAACTTAATAATTCGTGAGCGTGGTCGTGCTCGTGGCCTGCCGTGAGCTTGTCGAACGGTCCTGGTCGAAATCGACCAGTTATATCGACCACGTTCACGACCACGAGCACGCTCACTATTCGCCTACCCGGACTTAATGAGTAACTACCCATAAAGATGCTCAACTGGCTGAATGGATTCAAAATTGTAACCGCTCACGCCCCCTGTCAAAGTGCGCACAATTGTCATCCCGAGGAGCGCTAGCGACGAGGGACCTCCGTCGCCGCTAGCGGTGGAGGCTTCGACGTGAGCCCAGCCGAACGTTCCCTGAGCCATGCACGGGAACTGGAACCGGTGCCTATACCTTGCGCCTGATTTTGGGTCCGTTCGGCTAAGGCCGTCGGCTGCGGCCGCAACTGATGCTGCAGCTGAATCTGATGCAGGCAGCTGATAGCTGACTGCAGATCTCAGATAGCAGATTACAGAATGCTCGACTCTCTCTTCCGCGCAAATGCGCGGCTCGGTTCAACTGCTCAATAAGTGTGGGTAGGAGAAACGTGAACGTGCTCCTGTTCTATAAACATGCCCACCCAATACAACAGAAACAGGGCTAGATCCCGTCCAGCAGGACGGGATCATAAAAAAGCCGGGCACAAGGCCCGGCTTTACGCTAACTAAACAACAGTCAGATTATGGCTGTAAGCCCCCGTTGGCGCTGTTCCAGGCAAACGTCACACCAGTTCCCTTGGGGTGGGTTGACGTACCAGTGAATGCGGTCGTTCCGGAGAGCGCCATCGAAAGGTCTACGCCATTCGAAAGCTGCGATATGCCAGGAAGTCCGGCGGTGGCACAATTAGCGCCAGTGCAGAGACAGGTAGCATTAGAGCAAGCAAGATATTTCTCGGTGTCAGCGAAATAGGCCTCTTCTGCAGTGGCCACATTACGAAGATCACTCTTCGAACGAGCGTCAAAGCCTCTCTTGCGGTATTCAGCAAACTGCGGAATGGCAATCGCTGCCAAGATACCGATAATCGCAATAACCACCAACAATTCAATCAAAGTAAAACCTTTTTCAGCTCTCTTCATATACTGGCACTCCAATTAAGGTTAAGATAAAAACTTTCTGGAATCCCCTTCATTAAGATGAACTCCATAAGTTCAGGTTGCGGCTTGTACAAGATTCGGAATGTTCACTCTATCGAAGCCAACCGCCTATCATGGAGTGACAGTCAAGCTGGATTGAACAACCCGTTCCTTTGCTTCCCTGCTAGAGCAAGTCGGATGCCACGTAAAATTTGTTTAGCTTTTTTTTCTAAATTTCATGTCTTCAATCACTTAGATACGCTTTCATGCGAGTCAGAACGCTGCGTAAAGTGACAACTTTTGGCCAAGTGACATTTTTTGCCACTCAGGATTAAGCACTTGGACCAAGCTTCAAGTAGTTAGGCGGGGCTAAAAATCCACCAGAACGGTTGTTCTGTGAGGCTCCCCAGAGAGGCATTTTCTAAAAAAATCCTCGCGAGGCTCTGCCTCAGACCAAGGCTCCATTGCTAACTTAAACTTCGCCGTAGACTTGGCCTTGAACTTCCGCTTGGCCTTGGCCATTTACCCTTAGATTTGGGCTTAAATGTAAAAGTCGATGTCAAAGAGGATGAGGCCACGGCCAAGCAGGAGTTCATGACCAAGTGAAAAAACTTTCTGGTCGGGGTACTAGTACACGTTTCAAGGGTCAAGGAACATCGAGGCGAACCCCAAGCCTTCCAAGCTCCACACGCAGTGTCTCAGGATCGGTAAAATGCACGACATGCATGCCCAACTCTTTTGCCGGATCAAGTAGATGCTTCTTGTCGTCGATATAGACGCACTCCTCAGCGCGGCAGCCGGTAAGGGCAAGGGCCTCGCCGTAAATCCGCGGATCGGGCTTCACCTTCTTCGAGAGATGCGAAAACACCCCAGCTTTAAAATTACGCAGGAACTGATAAAGCGTATCGAGATATTCGACCCGATCGGCAACGTTATCAGAAAGAAAGTAGAGCGCATAGTACTGGGCACGCAGCTCCTGAAGGATAGCAAAGGTACCCGGAATCGGAAGGTATGCCTCGTTCCAAATCTGCGCCAGCTGCACCGCATCGAGCGAGGTCCTCCATTGAACCTGAGCACGGGCCCAGAAATCCTCAGGTGAAATTTCCGCTATGCGGTAAAGCTTACCCAATTCGCCGCAAAGGACATCGCGCACGGCCTGCTCATCACGCAGCGCTAGCGTGGCGATCTTTTTTACCGCTACCGATGGGGGTCTGCCTCCTCCCACTTCTCCGACACACCGATGTGGAACTTCCCATTTGGCGCGATTTAGGAGAGGACCGCCCTTAAGGCGTCGGCGTATTCAGGTGAAGCTACCGTTTCAGCATGAAGCCCTATCTTAGAACCTCCATGCAGCGACGTATCTAGCGCCGCTTTCACTTGAGGGCTCCGTGCGAGATCTCTAATTATCTCACCGCATCGAATTGAAATTGGATATCCCCCGTCATGCCATAACATAAGGGCAATCCCCGCAGCCGCTGGATACCAAAGCTTTTCTTCAGCCAATCTCTCAATGGCTTTACTATCTCTCAAATACACCCCACTAATAAATGCACCCACCTGCCAAGGGATCGGCGGAAATTTAGCGTCTGCAGCGGGCAGATCCTTTCGTTGAAGATCTGCGAGCCATCCAGAAAATTTACTTGTTAGCAACACAGCACTTGTTGGCAGAGCCGGGACGGCTAGCTCCAACGCCTGCTTAGCTTTCGGCTCTGAAATTTGCATTAATGTATTCCCAGCTTCCACTCGCACATCCGATGTAAACTCAGGACGTGTTACCAATAGGTAAGCCAGGCGTACAGCAAGAGCCGGATTATGCTCGGTTATTTTTTTTAGGGCGGCAGCTGCATCGATTGCGCCTGGGTTAAGAACTCTAACTGGACCAAAACAAGCGGCACTGGGGTCATTCGCGGTACCGAGCTGACTACGGACACCAACTGCACTTTCCGCTGCCTCATTCACCAAAGCTAATCTAATTAAGGTAGCTCGAACACCAGCAGTGAGGCGTTCCATATTCCGCAAAGGTTCTACATCTTGCACAGCTGGCGAAGAAGTGTTGGCTTTGGGTGATTCCTGTGGTCCTAAATTCATACTACTCCCTCCGCGCCCCAGGCGCTGCTCTAACTATATTAAATAACATCTTTAACTTAGGCAAATCTTCTATATTGCTGATCGCCCCTTCTACCATCTCATCAGGCACATACGGGATATGGGCTGCGTCTCCAATAGCGGCATTGAGCCTTCTATCGCTGGAAAATTTACCCACTTGATTTGACTCATTATGTTTGGTCTTTACCCATACCGAGTCCGACGAAGCGCTTTTTACGGTAACATCGCCCACATTTATGTCTTGCCCTGGAGTGCGCCGCGCCGCGGCAAGCAAGGTAGCAACCGCATCGTTCTCAGGACTTTGCACCGGCAAGTTCGGATTAAGTTTAGCAAGTCTATAGTCGGCGCCGCCCGACCTCATCTCAACCACGCATTCCGGAGAGGACGGAGCATCTGCATCTAGAGCGCTGTGCCAGCGGTACTTTAAGGTCACCTTTCCTCCTGTTTGCGGGTCAACTCCCTCGACCATCTGCGAGGCGCTGGCATATCCGCGTCCGGCAGCAAGCCTTACCTGCGGAGGATCGGATAGCGGATCTTTGATCGTTCCTTTTGGAACTAATTTTTCGGCGTGTTCAACGCCGGCTTTTCCCGCAGCCTGGAATAGAGGAGCATTCGCCCGTCCCCCTAAGATCTCTACCTGTTCGCGGCCGGTAAGACTGCTCACCTCACTCTTTAGCTTTGTCATCCTCTCGGGCTCAGCCTGCACCATATAAGAGATCCCCTGGCGAAGCTCTCCTCTGGCTTCATCAACGCTAAGGTTATACGTTTTAGGAGAGACTTCATTTGCCGCTTGGGCCTTGCCCAAAATACGCATTACCTCTTCGACAGAGATCGGCCCATCGCCGATCCCTTCCGCACGAAGAACGGCCAATGAGGCCTTTACCGCCGCATATTCATTCCCGCCAGAGAGATGTGCCAGTTCGTGCGCAACCTTCATCCTCCAGGCTAGCGCATCAGCTTTAGGAAGCTTGGCGCTCCCATGCACCATCGCTTCCGTGAGAGCATCCCCGCCTAACGCCGACGGAGCCGGTAGGATCACATACGCCCCCTCCATACTATCTTTCGAGGCCCTAACAGCAAAGCCATTTTCAGTACGCGATGCGCACTGCTTACCAAACTGAGCTCTTAAATCATCAAAAACTTCAGGTGGGCAGGTTACTACCCTGGCCATCTGCACCTGCCCGGCGGCATCAGTGTATTGCTGCTGACGAATACACACATCGATTTTTGTCCCATTGGGTCCTGGAATGCTCTTTAATTCCCCTAAGTTGAAATCCTCGCTGCCCACAAGCCGTGCGACCTGCTGCGCTAAGGCAGGCTGGTGTTTAAGAGGATCCACATACCCAAGCGCCGGACCTCCTTCCTGAATTCCCGCCCCCACTGCCTGCTCCGCGCGCAGCGCCCTAATAGCCTTTCCGCCCGTCACAAGAGCACCTTTTCCCGCCACAAGGGCTCCTTTGACCACCACCTGAGTGCCGGCACCAACAAGTGCCTGCTCCTTCATACTGGTACCAACCTTGGAGATGCCTTCTAGGAAGCCGTCCTGCCATGTTGTGGGGTCAGTGGCCGTACGCATTCCGCCCGATACGGCTCCACCAGCGCCTCCGTCAAGCAGCCCCGTTGCAGCCTTTTCCCCGACTTTGGCAATTGCCGATTTGGCGCTCCTGCCGATTAGCTTACTTCCAGGAGCCACAAGCAAAATTATACCGTCAGTGCCGTAAGCTAATAGATCCGGCGCAATATTGTCCGCCTCATACTCCTTACCCTGAATCAACACCTTGCCAGCAAGCCCACCGCCTGCGCTTGAAAGAATAACCGTCCCGGCAACTACTGGGGTTGCCATCCCTGCAGTGCCAGCGATAGCTATGGTACCGGCGACGGTTGCTCCGACAGTCGCCGCGGTATTCGATAAACTATCTACTGCGCCACGATAACTATCAACATCCGCTCTTACCCAGCGCGAAAGCTCACACATTCGCTTAAATTGCTCTAGGCTGAGTTTATTCTCTTTCTGAAGTTCCGTGACCAACTGGGTAAGCTGGCGGCGATGTTCGTCGAGACGCACACCTTTATCCCCAGCAAGGTCCACAAGATCGCCGGATAGTGACCGCGCAGCTGCTCTGGGTTGTCCGTAGGCGCCTGGCCCGGCTGCCGCAGTGGCTTGCGGACGTTCACGCTCAGCCATAACGCACGCCCTTTTCGCTAATTCGAACTCACGGGCGAATGGATCCTCGGGTAAACCTTGAAGAACCAACTCGGCATCCTTATGGCGCCGTCCCCAAAACTTCGCCAAGAATACCTTGTCGAACCCAGCGGGATCACTAGGCGACAACTGCTTGCGGATGTTACCAAGCTGACTTTCGGTAAGCCGCCCAAGTTCGTTAATTATCCGATCGCCATCGACCTTGGTTCCATCACCTGCAACGTACGCCTGGCAGCGATCTACCAGAGTTTGCTGCCCGGTTTTGCCGACAGCAGCAGATGCGAGCTCCTGTTGACGCGTTCCATTGACGGTGCCAACGAAGATCTGGCGATCCTCTCTCGAAAAATCCCTCGAAAGCTCTTCTGGGGTCATGCCGCTGCAGCGTTGGATTTCGGCGCGCAGATACCGCGGATCACCGCAGTACTGCGACGCAAGCTGCGTGCCGCGTGTTGCCGAATCAGGCCAACCGCTCTGGATTATCTTGACAATCTCAAGAGCCGCTTTGTGCGCCTGGGCTCTGTTCGCCGCCTCGGCCTCGCAGGCAAGAAGCGCTTTGCCGCGCTGCAGGTCCAAGTTCGTAGTGTCGCGGCTAAATGACGAGGAGAGCTCACCGACAACGTCCTTATCCAGATCTCTACCAGCGGCGCCATTGCGTTTCGTGTAGTTGGTATAACACTCCCGCACCCTCTGCATCTGTTCTGGAGTGATCCCTGCAAGCGCCCGAAAAAGCCGCTCCTGATCGACTCCAACACCTGCGAGACCGCCGTGCATCGCTTCGTAGGCCTCCTTGGCGCACACGAACGGATCGAACCGGCGCCGTTCGGCGCTAAGCTGCGCGGATTCGCGCATTGAATTCTGTTCGGGGGAGATGGTCACCTGTGCGGTGACAAAGGGAGCACAGACAGACGGACCCGTCTGGGTGGGAGATACAACTTGTTCAACCTGTGCCATTAACAACCAACAACCTAAAAGCGCTACTTAATGAGAGTTATGGGGTGAAAGAGAGAATCGGTAACCTAGAATTAGGATAATTGCCTCCCATTCAGGGGCCACCCTACTTAGAAGGTAGCCTTAAGAGATGGAATCTAGCTCTATCAGTTTGTTTTAGTAGCACCCACACATCCCCTCACACTCCGCGCGCAAATCCTCGTATAAATTCAAACCATTAGGGGGTCAATTTGTAATTACTCAATAAGTGTGGGTAATTCTATATCTTGAACATGAACTGGAACGTTCGACCGAGCTCACGTCGAGGTCTGTTCCTGATTCCTGCGCCCTTCGACTCGGTCCCAATCTCCCTCGCTCAGGACCGAAGCCTGCCCTTATCCTCTTGATTGGAATAGGAAAAGGAGCAGGAATCAGGAGCGGTTCCAGCGCAAGTTCAAGCAAGTTCCTTTTGCCCGGGGTTATTGAGCAGTTACGTCAATTTGCTGATTTGGCTTGCGCGCAGTCTTTGAGTGATAGGAGTAAGATAGGAGTAACCTCCACTTTGCCCCAAACGGCACTATAATCCTACTACTTTCTTAATTTTTAGCTCTTCCAGTTTGATAGCTCAGGGACTCGCTAACTCCATTTGCGCCGCGCCACTTTACTTTTGAAACGTAGATCTGTTTTCCCCAGTCCCGAGGTGAGTCAGCCAGCGGATCAACCGGGGGAAGATCGTCTGTTTTACTTTCGCTAATACTGAGCGAAAGGATACCGCGCCCGAGCACTCCCTGTACATCAAGAGTCACGGCGGCCCAATAATATCCCCCAGGAATCTGTATTTCGTTTTGGTCACTAGCGTAAATATCCTCAAGACGCGAGGAGACAAACGGTATTATTCTCCGCACTGTTCCAACTTCAGCGCTTAGTACCTGTGATTTTGCCGCGAAATCTGATACCAGTTTAAGGATCCAGCCTAAGTATCGCCGCCCCCAAATAGCGCGGGCTTCATCATCTTCCGGAACCTCGATAGAACCGCCTTTGGTTACACGAAGCCACAGCTTAAAAAAAATCCTCTCTAGGTTCTCAGCTCTTATGCGCTCTGGCTGGTCCACTTCAGAGTTAAATTTTCTCGCATTGCGCAAGAGGACTCGCACGTCTGAAAGGCGTTCCGCAGACGACTCATCGCGCGCATCGTCACTAAGCCCCTCTAAACTCAGCCCCCGAATCTCCCTCTCTACCAATTCTAGAATAGCACTGAACGCCTCCGGATCCTTGTGTAATGCCACCAATGCGTCGATATGCTTTCGCCGAAGCGGATAGAGAGTCTTCCACGGGAACTTATCGATCTGTGCCGCCGACTGATAGACATCGACATAACGACTAGCTTGCAGCTGCGCATCAAGTTTATTCAACTCTAAGACAGTATCGGCAACCCCAAGCCCCTCAGCAAGGTCGTTGCCATCAGCTGTCAGCGCAAAGTTTTTGCCTTGGAATTTCCAAAACGCTCTAAGAAATGACGTGTGTTTTTGATCTGGCCCGGAAGTGCTGATCTGAATATTTGGGGCCATAAGAACACCGCTCCCACGTGGTCCTTTCACCTCAATGACGGCACGAACGTAGCACCCATCGGTAAGACAGCTTTGAAAATAATTTTCTTGCCCGGCTAAAGGTGCAAAATCAAGCGGAAGGCCCACATGCGCGGAAATGACAGGTGACTTTCTCAACCAATCTTTAATATACGGAATCCACGGTCTACTATCAGACCTACGCAATCGTGATATCTATGCCGGATGCAGAACGGCTAGCGTCTGTCCAGCAGGACAGACGCTCCTATTCCGGCCCCTCATCGCCGATGCCGAACTTCTGCAGGCGGTAGCGAAATGAACGGAAATTCATCCCCAGCAGATCCGCGGCTTTTTTTCGCGCGCCGTTGGTACGAACGAGGGCCACTTCAAGATAGCGACGCTCGACGGTAGCAAGTAGGTCGTCGAGCTTAATCGGGAACTCGATGTTTTCATCGATCAGGATCTGCGTCTCGAGGGAGGCTTCTCCTGCATGGCCAGCATGCGGATGGCGCACGTTGTCAGGCAGGTGCTCGGGAAGCATCACCTCACCACCGAGCACGAATGCACGTTCGAGGATGTTTTCGAGCTCGCGCACGTTGCCGGGGTAATCGTAATTTAAAAGCATCTGCATCGTCGCTGGTGGAATCACCGGGGTAAATCGGCCTTTGGTGAGACGCTTCAGGGTGGCATTAATCAACAGCGGAATATCGTCTTTGCGATCGCGCAGCGGCGGCAGGCTAATGTTGATTACATTGAGGCGATAGAAAAGGTCCTCACGGAAGTTTCCCTTCTCCACCTCCTTCTTTAGGGTCCGATTGGTGGCCGTCACGATGCGCACGTTGACGGCGATATCACGCTCTCCGCCGACCGGACGCACACTGCGGCTCTGCAGGCTGCGTAATAGCTTGGTCTGCATGTGCAGCGGCAGCTCTCCGATCTCATCCAGGAAAAGGGTCCCGCCTTCAGCCTGACGAAAGAGACCGCTATGGTCACTATCGGCCCCCGTGAAAGCGCCCTTCTTGTACCCAAAAAGTTCGCTCTCAATAAGATTCTCAGGAATAGCGCCACAGTTAACCGGAACGAACGGGGCAGAGGGGCGTGGACTTCCCCTATGGATGGCGCGCGCGACAAGCTCTTTTCCCGTCCCCGACTCACCCGAGATAAGCACGGTGGCCTCCGAGGGAGCGACGCGCTGAATAAGATTAAAGACCTTCTTCATGATCTGACTTTCACCGACAAAATTTGCTCCACGCAGCACAGAGTCGCTGGATACAGCTTGGGGCTGTGAAAGCAAGCGCGCCATCTGCTCTTGAACGCGCAGCTGTCCCTCAATACGCCGAATCTTAGTAACGTCTTGAAGGATATAGATCTTGCCAATCTCACTACCGCTGGCGTCAAGAATCGAGCGGATATGATAAAGGATATGCAGCGGCTCGGCGTGTCCAGGTTGAACAATATCGACCTCGTGCGCATTCCCCGAGCCCTGCTTTTCTGCCTCCGCTAAATTGAGATCTACACCATGCTCATTAAGCACCAGCGCAAGCACTCTGCCCACAATCCCCTCTTGGCTTAGGCCGAGAAGGTCGAGCGCCGTTTGGTTAATGTTGGAGATCTTACCGTCAAGTCCGCTGGTGATAACCCCTTCGGGGAGCCCCTCAATTAGTGTCTGCTGATGCCGGTTTAGTTCGTGAATCTCCTGCGTTGAGCGTGCCATCAATTCGCGCGTCGAGCGTAAGCTCGTGGCCAGATAACTGGTGAGAATGGCAACGAGAAACATACCCGAAGTGAGTCCGATGCCCTGCAAAAGAACATTCGACCACGGCAGATCGCTAAATGCCTGGCCCGAGGCGCTCAGGATCCAGCCCTGGTAGAGCGAAAGCATAAGCAACGTATAGGCCACAAAACTCATCCCCGTGACGACAAGAGCTGTGCGGCGCGAAAGCGATATCGAAGCCACCATCACCGGGAGGAGGTAAAGAAAGAGAAATGGGCTCACCGCCGAACCGGTAACATAGATGGCCGCTGTAACGATGCCCACATCGACAAAAAGCTGCGCGTAGGTAAACAGCGCGCCCTCATGCGGCCAGATCGCGCTCACAACCGAGAAGAAAAAGAGGATAGAGAGTGGTGTGTACAAAAAAGTAGACTGACTATGACCATCAGCACCACTGTAGAACGAGGCGAACATGGCCGAGAGTAGGGCCAATCCAAGAAGGACAGTCCGCCCGATAAGCAACCTGCGCATCCCTCGCGTAGAGGGTGAATGTAATTTTGCCCCGTGCAAATCCGCTTCCATTATCCGACCGCAGCCCCCATCTTAAAGATCGGTAGGTACATCGAGATCACCAGGCCTCCGATAATCACGCCAAGGATGAGGATCATAATCGGTTCGATCAGCTGCTTCATCGAGGTAACTGCATTGTCGACCTCATCTTCATAGAAGTCGGCTATCTTTTGGAGCATCGCATCGAGAGCACCGGTTGACTCACCGACACCAATCATCTGCACAACCATCGTCGGAAAGACCGACGACTCACTCAGCGGTTCGACCATCGGCCGGCCTTCCGAAATGCTGATCCGGGCGCGTTGCACATCACGCTCAACCACCTTATTGCCGGCGGTCTTAGCGCAGATCTTAAGGGCTTCCAAGATCGGCACACCGGAGGAAAGCATCGTACCCAGGGTGCGGGTAAAACGGGCTACGGCAACTTTGCGAATAATATTTCCGAAAACAGGAAGCCTCAGAGCCAAAGGATGAAGCACCTCTTTGCCGCGCTCGGTCTTCAAAAAACGGGTCAGGAAGTAGATCGTTGATCCTACCGAGCCAAAGATGAGGTACCACCAGGTGACGCAAAAATTGGAAAGGTCGATTACCATCTGTGTGGGTAGTGGCAAGGCCGATCCAAACTCCGAAAAAAGCTCGGCAAATGTGGGGATAACGAAAACGAGAAGAATTGTCGTGACGATTGCGGCGGCGGACACGACCACTGCCGGATAGATCATCGCCGTTTTAATTTCGCGGCGCAGCTTCATCGCTTTTTCCATGTGCACCGCCAGACGCTCGAGGATGGTATCAAGAATACCGCCGTTTTCACCGGCCACAATCATATTGACGTAGAGCTCGTCGAAGACGCGTGGATATTTGGCGAGACCACCGGCAAAGGTACTGCCGGTTTCAACCGTCTCTTTGACCCCCAAAAGGACCTTCTTAAAAGCCTTGTTGTCGCACTGGCGGGAGAGAATATCGAGCCCCTGAACAATCGGTAATCCAGCATCAAGGATAGTGGCAAATTGACGGGTGAATATCACCACGTCGGAGTTCTTAACTTTAGGGCCAAAACCGGGGATCTTAATCTCCATCTCTAGCCCCTGACCTTTTTCGCGGATGCCGTTCTTGAGTGGGGTGAGCTTGCGTCCCTTGAGGACGTTGAACACCTGTTGAATGTCCTTGGCCTCAAGCTCTCCGTTGAATTTCTTCCCGGCGCTATTTTTTGCTTCCCAGGTGTAGATAGCCATAAGCCATTTCCTTACAGGTAAAATCCATCGTTAACTAATCAGCTGCAGTTACGCGCAGCACCTCTTCGACGGTGGTAACCCCTTCCTTCAAGCGTACAAGTGCCGAAGCGCGCAGAGTCATCATCCCTTGGCGTATCGCCGCGCGTTTAATCTCCGCGGTTGAGGCACCGTTCTGTACAAACTCACGCAGCTCTTCCGTCATCGGCATAACCTCGTAGAGCGCAATGCGCCCCTTGTATCCAGTTCCGCTGCACTTCGCGCACCCCTTCCCCTGGCGTGACTTAACCAATTTCGCCTCGGCAGCGGGCACCCCGATGTCGACAAGTATCTCAGGGTTAATTTGAATCTCCTCGGAGCATTCGGAACAGACCCGACGGGCGAGGCGCTGAGCGACGATCAAATTGATCGAAGACGCCACGAGGAATGGTTCGACCCCCATGTTGAGCAGACGATTCACCGAGGATGGCGCGTCGTTGGTGTGCAGCGTTGAGAGCACAAGATGCCCCGTGAGCGATGCTTTAATCGCAATTTCAGCGGTCTCGTAATCGCGCACTTCGCCCACCATGATGACATCAGGGTCTTGGCGCAAAAAAGCGCGCAACGCTGTCGCAAAATTAAAGCCGATATCATCATGCATCTGAGCCTGATTGATCCCACCGAGATTGAACTCCACCGGGTCCTCAGCCGTGCTAATATTCGTGTCGACTTTATTGAGCTCAGCTAAGGCCGAGTACAACGTTGTCGTCTTACCCGATCCCGTCGGTCCGGTGACGAGCACCATCCCGTGTGGTTTACCGATAGCCTCTTTGAATAACTCGAGCTGACGCGGCTCGAAGCCGAGCTTGGCCATATCGAGCTGTAAGTTGGATTTATCGAGGAGACGCAGCACCACCTTTTCGCCAAAAAGGGTCGGCAGCACATTGACACGGAAATCCATCTCTTTACCGGATCCGATTTTGAGCTTAATGCGCCCGTCTTGCGGCAGGCGACGCTCAGCGATGTCGAGGTCGGCCATGATCTTAAGCCGCGAGGTAATCGCATTTTTTAATTTCTGCGGCGGCTTCATTATTTCATACATCACACCGTCGATTCTAAAGCGCACACGGAAGGTCTTCTCATAGGGCTCGACGTGAACATCAGAGGCACGCTTCTTGATGGCGTCAGTAAGGATAGCATTAACAAGCTTAACGACCGGAGCATCCTCGGTTGCTTTTTCGAGCTCATTGAGGTCGATGTTCTCATTGGTATCGACAACCTCGACCCCTTCTTCGCCGAGATCATCAATCAGCTTGTCATAGGCAACTGCCTGTTCATACAGCTTCTCTTGGCCGGTTTTAACGTCACGCTCGCTGGCGATGACCACCTGAATATCGAGACCAGTGATAAATTTTATGTCGTTAAGGGCAACGATGTTTGAGGGGTCCATCATCGCCACCGTCAGAGTGTTGTCTTTCTGGACTAACGGGACGAGGTGGTGCTTATGCGCCAGATTCTGTGGAACAAGCTGCGCTAGTGCCGCCTCAAGAGAGTACTCATCGAGGGTGACTATCGGCACTCCATACTGTTTGGCGATAGTCTGGACGAGGTCTTCTTCACTAATGAAGCCTAGCTTCACGAGATAAGAACCGATAAAACCACCGCCGCCACTCTGCTGCCCCGAAGCCAGGGAGAGCTGTTCGGGAGTAATAACCCCGGTCTTAACTAGTAAATCTCCCACACGAGAGGACATGCTGCAGCTTCCCTCTTTTGTCTCTCGCGGCCCTAGTTAAACAAAGGAGCGCGGTGACAAATTTTTTGTCGCCAGTGACAATATTCGGCAGTCACCGGGATAAACTTGAAAGGGTATCTATGTTTATGTGGGGGTGGGTAACTGCGCCATAACCCCGGGCAACTTAATAATCCGTGAGCGTGGCAGTGCTCGTGGCCTGTCGTGAGCTTGTCGAACGGTCCTGGTCCAAATGTTCCTCAAATCGACCAGTTATATCGACCACGTTCACGACCACGCTCGCGAATTATTTGAATTATTCAGTTACCCTGACTTAATAAGCGATTCCCAACAAAGGTAATTGCTCATTAAGTATGGGTAAAACTCGCTAAATGTTTCACACGAAGATCCACTGAGATCGCACGGAGCTACAC
>CAIXSY010000214.1 GCA_903922175.1 uncultured delta proteobacterium
CCTCTATTTAAAACATGAAATATTACGTCTCCGCATCGCGCACGAGGTAATCGAGCCATAACTTCTCCTCAGTTTCCTCCTGTTTTCGGAGATTCTTGAGAAAAGTTTCTTGTAAAAGGGTCCTGACCCCTTTTCGTTCCCTAAAACAGCGCTGGGTGTTGCCACCTATGGTATGTTTGAAACTGACCTTGCAGCACTGAGTAAAAAGGTTTTCGCGGAGATGGCCGAGTCTTCCAAAGCGGCACGAAGCTTCTGCGCTTTGGTTCGCGCGGCCGCTACCGATATCCATTAACACGCTGGCGCACGCGCTTAAGATTAAAACATACGGAGTATGTTTGCTCTTCGGAGGAAAGCTCGAATACACCTTTGCCCCCGTTTAGAAGTCCCTTTATCAGTCCCGTTGTATAGAGGTTTTCGAAATGGAGTACGCACTTGACGATTTTGATATCTTTCGTAGAAGAGATCTTTCCATTTTTCCAACGTACGAGACGCATCTTCTCGTTATAGCCACAGCCACCGGTGGTGGCCATGAGAAGCAACGGGTCTGGAGCATACATGCCTTCGGATCTCGGCTTGATTGAAGCTGAGTCTTCGCCCTTATAGGGCAAACTTTTGACATTCATGGCGAGTGTCACCCCTTTGTCATAGGCAGAAGCGTTAATTGCAGAGATGTCAAACTCGACAGCGACGAGATAGGCGGATTTTTTAGCGTCCTGGCAGGTATCCTTCGAGAGCACCGCGCTAACTATGGTGTTGGCGTTGCCCTCGCCGATGGTGGTTCCGCTACCGCTGCCATCTTGTCTCGGTACCGTTGTGCCGCAGAGCTCCGCTTGGGTTAATTTTTTCTTCCTCAACGATCCGGAGGATGCGAGCAGGTCATTGACGGATGATTGAGTAAGTTTCGAGCAATCTAAAATAACAATTGCAGCTGAAATTTCAGGAGACTTTGCATTAAGAAGAACGTTTGGCTCCTCGAAGGTATAGGTAGAGCGCAAGGTGCTTCCGCTCGTGCGGAACTTTACGGCTGACCAGAGCTTGGGATTGCCAAGCACGGAGTCTTTCGTGCTTGTTCCAAGAGAAGCAACGCTAATTTTTGCTTTAGCTGTAGGGGGGGCCTCAAGATAGAGGCTAAGACTTTGGGAAACGTTGCCGGGTGAGGAGTACCAGAAGACGACTTTTTTAATGTGCTGCAGGTCACTTTGCAGAGTGGTGCTCATCACATCAGTATTGGCTTTAATCTCATACAGAAGGGTGCTATCACCCTGCTGGACTTGGGCCAATAGTGTGAGCGGGAAAATTACACCAACAAGAATACCGAACAAACCTTTACGCATACACCTCTCTCCGGAAAGGATAGCCAAAAACAACCTGCTACCTATTGTTATGGGCTGTTGCGGGGGAGATGTGACCTAAAAAGTTGTTGCCTTTTAAATGGCCGCAGGCTCAATTGTGAGAGAGCTCCTCTGTTCGAGATCAATGCCCAGTGGCGGAGATGTTTATATATTATTTGAGCAAAATCAGGTTGTTAAGGTGGCTTTTGGTAATTGCTCAAAAAGTCCGGGTGATTTAAGAATTCGTGCTCCTGGTCGTGGTCGCGGTCGAAGAGTGTGCTGAATCGGCTAGTTACATCGACCAGGACCACGAGCACGCTCACGAATTATTAGGTCACCCGGGGTTATTGAGCAGTTACGGCTGTTGATGGCTGCTCACTAACCCCATTCTCCCCTTTTGACTAGGATCCGCAGAGCGAGGAGAATATGATAAAACCGAAGCACGCTAACACTTCTTGGAGTCATGTATGACCGGCCGATCGATGATCAAGCGTTTCTTTCTTGGAGCAGCGGTGTTGCTGTGTGCAGGTTGTGAAGGTGGCATCGATTGCCCAATTGATCCCCCCGCCTGTTGTGAAAACGTCGTCTTTGGATGTGGTCTCTTCGATCTCCCACAAGGATGTAGCTGCTCACAGTACGGGCTCGCTTACACAAAACTTCCTCCAGCGCCTCTCACTGCCGCAGTAGCTCCGCGCAGTGTGAGTCCGGGGCTAAGCGGGAATTGGAGTGGAATCTTGCAGCGTGGAGCGACAACCTGCTCGACATTGCCTGCGGCTCTTCGTGGGTCGGTCAGGGTAGCTGAGCGCAAAGGAATCGTGAACGTAACGATAGCGGGTTACGGGCAGCTTCGCGGAAAAACGACCACGGCTGGATATTCTGTGACGGGGCGGTATTCTGTTCCCTTCAGCAGCTGCTCAGCCAAATTGGCGACGAAGTTTACGACGCTTCGCCGAGGTACAGGAAAAGCCCAGGTGCAGATCGACTACAGCTGTAGCAAATCGAAATACGCCTGCTCAGCGCAGTACCGTGGAACGCTCCAAAAGCAGTAATAAGGGCACTAGTACCTCGTCCAGAAAGTTTTTTCACCTAAATTTGGAGTTTTTCTCCTAAGCTTGGCCTTAAACTTCCGCTTGGCCTTGGCCATTTACCCTTAGATTTGGGCTTAAATGTAAAAGTCGATGTCGAAGAGGATGAGGCCACGGCCAAGCAGGAGTTCATGACCAAGTGAAAAAACTTTCTGGTCGGGGCACTAGGCAAGGTCATCTTCCCCTTGGCGCCAAGGTGGGCTATGCTCCCAGCCCAATACCGCTATGCGTAATATTCGATTTATAAGCCTCATCGTACTCTTTGTTGGTATCGCCGTTTTAATGGTGTTCCAGGCCACTCGCGAGAGTACGGCAGCGGTGCTGTTGCCGGAGGATCTAGCGGCAACTCCTGCCGGTAAAGATCTTATGCGCATTCGTGTCGGTGGAAGGGTAGCCAGCGATGCCATCGACTATCAGATGGATCCCGAATTCGTGCTGCGGTTTAAAGTCCACAACCTCCCCAAAGAGAAGCAGGACGTGACGGCGTTTGCGCGTATCCCTGTGGTGTATAAAGGCCTCAAGCCTGACATGTTCGCCGCAGGACGCGATGTTATTATCGACGGCGAGTACCGGGGCGGAGTACTGTACGCAAGTAAACTTCTTACCCAGTGCCCATCGAAGTACGAGCCGCCATCGCCGATGAAGCAGGCCCGTTAGATATTCATAGATCACCGCAGCTACAAGGAGAGTTAACTCGCATGCAACAACTCGGACACTTTAGTCTATGCTTGGCCTGGATTCTGGCGCTGCTTGGTATGGGGCTTGGGATCTGGGGTGGCGTTCGGCGCAGCACTCGCTGGCTACATTCGACTATAAATTCCACGATATTAACGAGTGTGTCAGTCAGCCTTGCCATCTTTGCGCTCGGCTATAGCTTTATTAACAATGATTACACCAACCAATACGTGTGGCAGTTTTCCAATCGAGAGATGCCCTGGATCTACAAGATCTCCGCCATCTGGGGCGGCATGGATGGATCGATGCTCTTGTGGTGTTTTATGCTCGCGATTAGCTCCGCCGTGCTTGCCGCGCGCTGCTCATCGTACAAGACGACGATTATGCCGTGGGTGCTGGCGGTACTGAACTCCTCGCTTTTTTTCTTCCTCACCATCGTTGTTTTTCTTACGAACCCTTTTCGCTACCTCAAGGCACCATTCGTTCCACTTGATGGCAACGGACTGAATCCGCTGCTTCAGAATGAATATATGGCCATACATCCGCCCTCGCTCTACGTCGGATTTACCATGCTGGCGGTCCCCTATGCCTTTTGCATGGGTGCCCTTCTTGCGGGCGATCTCTCCAACGAGTGGATTCGTCTCACTCGGCGCTGGACGCTTGTGGCCTGGGCTTTCTTGAGTGTGGGCATTACCCTCGGTGGCTACTGGGCTTACATTGAGCTTGGCTGGGGTGGTTTTTGGGCTTGGGACCCCGTGGAGAACGCCTCGTTTCTGCCCTGGCTGACGGCGACTGCGTTTCTACACTCGGTGATGGTGCAGGAGCGTCGCGACATGCTCAAAATGTGGAACGTGTGGTTAATTGTCCTCACCTATGGGCTGACCGTTTTTGGTACTTTCCTGACTCGATCCGGCGTTGTGCAGAGTGTTCATGCCTTCGCCTCGACCAACATCGGTTGGGTTTTCTTGCTTTACCTAGGTATTATCTTCGGCATAGCGCTTGTGCTCACCATCGTGCGCCGCGCTGATCTCAAAGCTGCGCGCAGTATCGTCAGCTTTCTTTCGCGTGAAGCCTTCTTTCTGATTAACAACCTCCTCTTTCTTGGAATCTGCTTTACCGTCATTTGGGGCGTGCTTTTCCCGCTCGTCTCCGAAAAGTTCACGGGACAGAAGCAGACCGTGGGTCCTCCGTTCTTTAACGCGGTGACGATGCCGATGTTTCTCGCACTTCTTTTTCTCATGGGTGTCGGGCCTTTAATTGCCTGGCAGAAGGCTGGCTGGAAAAATATTCAGCGCACTTTTTTAATGCCATTTGCCTCCGCCGTCGTCGTGGCAGCGCTCCTTGTCGCGAGGGGAGTTTCGTCTTTTATGGCGACACTGGCGTATGCTCTCGGGTGGTTTGTCAGCATGACGATTATAGGTGAGATTCGCCGCGGCGTGCGTGCGCAGCGCAGCGAAAGTGGCGGCAGCGTCGCCAATAGCGCCGCGGTCCTTCTGCGTCGCCACCATGTGCGCTACGGCGGTTATCTGATTCACTTCGGTGTGGTTATAGCGGCTATCGGCATTACCGCTTCGATGACACACAAGACGGAGAAAGACTTTACGTTATCCACCGGCGAGCATTTTGAGGTTGGGCGCTTTAACTTGACTCTTGATTCCCTTGCCGATCGCAGCACGCCGAACTACCAAGCTGTCGCTGCGCGGGTGGGGTTGGCCTTGGTCGCTGACGGTCAAAAGGTTACAACACTAGCACCTGAGATGCGCCGTTATCGGCGTAACGATGAACCGACGAGTGAGGTGGCCATTAACACCTCCTGGCGCGAAGATGTGTATCTTGTCCTTGCCGGTATCGATGAAGAGGGCAAGCGCGCATCCTTTAAGCTTTTCATCAATCCGCTTCAAGTCTGGCTCTGGATCGGAGTGATGGTGATGATAGTTGGTGTGGTGATAGTGATCTTCCCCAAGCCTGCGTATGTGGAGAGGCATTAGTTCTGCCCCAAATAAGTCTATTCTGAGGCTGGGTAGGATTTTTAGCAATTTCTTGAAGTAAACGCGCAGCATTGGTGAAAGAACTTATTTGGGGTAGAACTAGGCATGAACAACAGAGAACGAGCCCCGACAATGAAAGAAGTGCGAATTTATACTGATGGAGCCTGCAGTGGAAACCCTGGCCCTGGGGGCTACGGCGCGATCCTCGTGCACGGCGAGACGCGTAAAGAGATCTCGGGCGGTTTTCGAAAAACGACGAACAATCGCATGGAGATGATGGCCATGATCTGCGCATTGGAAGCCATAAAAACCCCCTGCAAGGTCACCATCTACTCTGATTCTCGTTACCTGGTCGACAGTGTCCAAAAGGGCTGGGTCTGCAATTGGCAGGACAAGGGCTGGCGCAAGTCTGATAAGAAGCCGGTGGCAAATATCGATCTGTGGAAGCGTCTTTTACCCCTCCTTGAGAAATATGATGTATCCCTAAGCTGGGTAGAGGGGCATGCGGGGCATCCCGAGAACGAGCGCTGTGATGAGCTTGCCGTAGCTGCGAGCCATGCGGGGAATCTCTTGAGCGATGACGGAGCGCTGTAGCCGGCGCAGTAAAAATGGGGTAGAAAGAAAGGTGTAGGCTCAAGCTGGACTGAAGTGTGTCCGGTAACGGAGGTCTCTCTCTCCCCTTTTTGTGGCATTCCCTGAACCAGTGTAATGGCGCTGAAAAAGGGGGGAGAGACCTCCGTCGCTGGTTTAAGCCTACCTCACAGGAAATGCAGTTAAGTTAAGTTTGAGTTCATGAAGGGAACAAGTATGAGCTTATATCTAACGATATTTCTTGCCTTGGTTGTAGCCTATCTCATCGTGCGTCCACATCTTTGTGTTGCCGAGGCGGGGCAATCGTCTGGGAAAAACGCCTTTGGCGATCAGCAGGAACGCATGGTTCAAGTTCTGCACGACCTCGATCTCGATTTTGCAACCCAAAAGATCTCCCTCGAAGAATACCAAGATACCAAAGCCAGGTTAGAGGGTGAGTTCGCCGAGCTCTTAAAAAAAATGGATCCGTAGCTGTGTCCGGTACGGTATTCATAGTTGAAAAGATATCTAAGGCCTTTGGCCCTCAGCCGGTCCTGCGCGAACTTTCGGTTAGTTTTAACGCTGGGGAATGCACGCTCCTACTGGGGGCCAACGGGGCAGGAAAGTCGACCATGCTGCGAATCTGTTCGGGACTTTTGCGCCCCGATAGTGGTCGTGTTGCTGTTGACGGCAAGCGTCCAGTTCCATCCTTTATTGGCTACGCTGGCCACCTTCCCCTGCTCTACGGTGCCTTGACCGTCGAAGAGAATTTGGCGCTCCTGGCGCAGCTGGGTGGCGTCACAACCCCACTGAGTGAGCACCTTTCCCGCTGGGAGCTTGAGGTCTGTCGTAACAGGCAGATTAACGAGCTCTCCCAGGGACAGCGCAGCCGAGCAGCACTCGCGCGGGCCTTCCTGCAACAGCCTCGTTTCATCTTTCTTGATGAGCCAAGTTCCGCCCTCGATGAGCATGCTTTTGGGCTTCTGCGTGATGCTATCGCCGAGTGCCGAAATGCCGTGAGCGATGCCGCTAGTGTTGTTATCGCCACCCACGACATCACCCGCATGCGTCCCCTCGCCTCTCGCGCCATCGTTCTTAACAGCGGATGTATCGCTGCCGATTCCTGCGACGCCAAAGATCAGGTTATCGCCCAGTACATGGAGGCCAACCGATGAAAGCCTTTCTGGCGCTGATTAAAAAGGACTTGGCCCTCGAGTTTCGCACCAAGGAGACCTTGGCGGTGATGCTCTTTTTGTCGCTCCTTTGCGGGGCGATCCTTTCATTCGGGATGCAGACAACCTTTCTTCCAGACGATGCCGCGCGCAAACTTTTCCCCGTGTTTATCTGGTTTTTGTGCGTCTTAACGGCAGCTGTTTCGGTGGGCAGAACCTATGAGTATGAGCTGCAGCACGGTGCGCTTGATGGCGTGATCCTGACCGGGGTTGATCCGGCGTTGCTCTTTTTGGCAAAGACATGCAGCACAGCCATTCTGATCTTTATTGGGCAGGTGTGCAGTATCATCGCCTTGGCTGTTCTGCTTAATGTCTCGTTGTTCGAGGTATGGCTGCCGCTCTTCGTGATTACGGCGGTGGTGGTTGTTGGTTATGCCGCCTTGGCGACGATGATGGCAGCCATGGCCAGCACGTCAAAGCTTCGCGCGTTGCTGTTGCCTTTAATCCTTCTGCCGCTGCTGACACCGCTTTTTCTCGCTGCTGTCGAGCTGAGCGCCAACCTATTCGCTTCTGGGGCTCTGGCCTATAGCTCAACCTGGTTTTCTTTGCTGATTGGCCTCGATCTGTTATATGTAGTACTCGGAATTAACCTCTACGAATACGTCATAAAAGACTGATGAAAATCGCTCAACGCCAAACATTTTTTAGTGCTGCGCTACTGCTTGCTTCGGCAGTGGTCCTCACTGCACTTTACCACGTCTTTCTCGTTGTCCCGAACGAACGCGTGATGGGTGCCGTGCAGCGTATCTTCTATTTTCATGTTGGATGCGCCGTCTCAGCCTACTGCGCTTTCGGCGTGGTCCTCATCTCGGGCATTTATTATCTCGTGACGCGTAACCCCAAAGCTGACGTCATTCTCGAAGCAGCCGGTGAGGTTGGTTTTGTGTTTTGCTCTCTCGTCCTGGCCTCGGGGATGATTTGGGCCCATGCCGCGTGGAACACCTTTTTTCGCTGGGAACCTCGCCTGGCCTCGTTTCTCCTGCTCTGGTTTATCTACCTCTCGTTTGTGCTTTTGCGCACATTCGGCGATCCTATCCGTATCGCCGCGCATTCCGCGGTGCTTGGTATCGTTGGCTCTCTCATGGTGCCGGTAGTCGTCTTCTCTATAAAGTTGCTGGCTAGTGTGCCGCAGCTTCACCCCGTGGTTCTCGAAAACCATGGCCTTAAAGACCCGCGTATGGGAGTTGCCCTGGCGATCGCCATAACCGGTATCGTTTTGCTGCAGGCGATACTGCTTTGGCTCCGCACGCGAATCGGATTTTTAGCGAGGCGATGACTATGGAACAGCTACCTGATACATTTTTGAACCTTTTTGGTGGATACAGTGCTCTCTTTGCAATTCTAGCGCTGTATATCTTCTCTCTCGGTCGCCGAGTAGCTCGTCTTGAGTCCCGCCCACGCGACGAAAAGTAGCCAGGTTGTATGACACGAATACGTAGTGCTGAATTTATACGCGGGGTGCGAGTCCTCGAGGATCTGCCCAATCTCAACCTACCCGAGATCGCCATCGTCGGGCGATCCAACGTGGGCAAATCATCGCTGCTTAATCGCCTCACCAATAGCAGCGGCCTGGCTCGTGTCAGCGCCACGCCGGGGCGTACGCAGGAGATTAACCTCTTTGAAATCGAGCTGCAGAATCCACGAGTGACGCTTGTGCTAGCGGATCTGCCGGGCTTTGGCTACTCGAAGTTCAATAAAGATCAGCGTGAAGATCTAGCGCAACTTACCGTCGAATATCTGCAAGGCCGCAAAGAGCTTTCGCTCGTTTTCCTTTTAAGCGATTGTCGCCGGCTCCCCGAGCAGGACGAGCGTGCCGTTCAAAAAGTGGTTTTCGAGGCGGGTAAGAGCCTTATGGTGGTGCTGACAAAAACGGATCTCCTCACCAAAAATCAGCTTAACCAACAGAGCCGTAAGGTGGCCGAGGCCTATGGGCTGGAGGCTGCGGATCTGCTTATTACCAGTAAAAGCGATCAGGGAGATACTCTTTGGGCTGCGGTGAAGCGGTTGGCGCTCGCTTAGGTCCCGGCCTTGCGGCCGGGACCTGGCTGGAAAGCGAGATGCTAAGAAATACCTACGTGAGGTGAATATCTAGCGAGGCGATGCCCCAGACCGACGAGCGTTGATCTGTAATCGGCTCTCAGCGATCCGAAGTCAGTTTTCTGCTGACTGCATCCGATGCAGCTACGGCCGCAGCCCGTCTCGCCATAGCTCGGCCGCGAGGCCGAGCGAATGCGGAAGGTCGGGCCAAGTAGCTTGTCCAAAATGTATTTTAAGCTCGCATACCTCAGTAGTTATTGGTTTTTTGGAAATTTCAAATGTGTCTAGATTCCTTGACCCTTGAAACGTGTACTAGATGAGTTGCATTTTACACTTGAACTTGGCCTTGAACTCCCGCATGGCCATGGCCCATTCACCATGTAGTTTGACGCCCGTCCAGTGAGTCTCTCCAACCTTCGATGGATCTAACACGAGAGGGACGATCTCTGTACTGAACTTTTCTTTGGAGATCTTACG
>CAIXSY010000215.1 GCA_903922175.1 uncultured delta proteobacterium
CCTCTATTTAAAACATGAAATATTACGTCTCCGCATCGCGCACGAGGTAATCGAGCCATAACTTCTCCTCAGTTTCCTCCTATTTTCGGAGATTCTTGAGAAAAGTTTCTTGTAAAAGGGTCCTGACCCCTTTTCGTTCCCTGGAGGTTGGTGAAACACCTTGCGGCGAGAGACGGAGAGAGCCGATTACAGATCAACGCTCGTCGGTCTGAGGCAGTGCCTCGCTCGTATTATATCCGGGATAGCCGAACCCAAACAGCACCCGGGCAAGGGGGAACGTATTCCCCTCTCACCCGTTTGCCTTTCGGAACAGTTCTACGCGAAGAGTTCGCGTGCAACGGATTTGGCAACCTCGATCGAGTCAGGCTTATATGAGCCGTCGGCCACAGCTTTTTTGAGCTGGTCGACTCTTTGTTTACGCCCGGCTTCGCTGGCTTCCTCGCCGCCGCCAAAGTTTGCCGACAGTTGCACTGCTTCCGATGGAGCTGCAGATGCAGCTTCGGCTTCGGTGCTTCCTTCGGTTTCTTTTTTTGCTTGACTCTGGGCAGGCTGGCCCAGCGCAGGTAATATCCGCGACAGTTTATCAACAGTCATGACAACACCTCGTCCTTGACAATGGACTTCACCGTTTGTTCCGAACCATCGGCTCAGGGTAAACCCTTTCTCGAGATTTGGAACATGGGAGACGATGAAATCGCCGTTTCTCCACTACAACGGTACGCCGAGAGAATCCCAGCACACCGTCTGACCCTCCATGGCCAACAGACGAGAATCCTTTCCACTAAAGTTACTTTCGGATAGCTGAGGGAAGGACTTAAGTAGAAACTTCTTGCCCGTCTGTTGCGCGAAAGCAGCTGAGGAAATTAGAGGGCAAGAAGTTCCTGGTGTGATGAGTATTAGCTTGTGGAGTGTCTAATTGGTTGAAATGGTTAGGTTTGTATGTAGGGTAAGCCTCGTAACGTAACTGACGGGGGGCAACCCGTAAGCCTCTAGTCTTGGCCTTGACCTCCCGCTTGGCGATGGCCTAATTACGTTTTCTAGGAGTATTATTACTGTCCAGCTCCAAGGAAATGTTCTCAAGGCCAATGCCAAGCGGAAGTTAAAGTTCAAGGCTAAGGCGAAGTAAGCACCCATCAGCCCCCCGTGAACGTTACGCACACCGCGTATGCGTCAGTGGTGGTTGCTCCTTTGCCTCCCCTTGCCGAGCGTTGTAACCTATTCCGTAATCGGATTAATCTCTCCCTTTTACCTACCTCCTGCCAGTCTCTGGCCGGTAGGACAGAAACTATAGCAGGTGCAGAAAGTCTTGTCGCGAAGCGACTCAACATGCACCTGCTATATCTCGCCGTCCTGTCCTACGTAGCACTTGCCGCAATGCAAGGCAAAGTAGGAAGCTCTTTGAAATAAAAAGAACTTTTATTTCAAAGGCGAAGGCGGATTACGAAGTACCACGTCAAGACTTTTTGCGGATGGTATATGAAGATCAAAGTTATCTCTCTCGGCAAGGTGCGCCAAATCTTCGTGCGTGAAGGCGAAGAGGAATTCCTCAAGCGCATCCGCGCTTGGACGGCGATTGATCTGCTTGAGCTTCCGGTGGAGAAGTTTTCAAGCCTCCCCGAAGCGCAGCTTAAAGAGAGGGAAGCGGAGCTGTTTCTAAAGCATATTGACCAAGACGACTTTGTGGTGGTGCTCGACGAGATCGGCAGAGCCAAAAGCTCGCGTGAGCTAGCAAAGTTTATCGAAACGCGTCTGCATTCGGGTGAAGCATCGCTTGTCTTCGCTATCGGCGGGGCCTATGGCTGGGCCGAGACGGCAAAAAAGCGCGCCAACCTCCTACTCTCCCTCTCTGTGCTCACCTTCACCTATCAGATGACCCGTTTGATCTTAGTTGAGCAGATCTATCGCTCATTGACGATTATCAAGGGATTGCCGTATCAGAAATAGGGGCGTGAGGGCCGAAGAGGTTGATGTTATCCCTGCAAGAAGGCAAGAGGTGCCCTCAAAGATGGTTGGACGAGGACGTAGACGATTAACGCGTATGCCGTTAGTCGTATGGACATGAAACGTTTACGTGCAGCCCGGGGTTATTGACCCGTTACGTCACACCCTCCAAAGATAGAATGGCTCTTCGGGTAAAAGTGTGGGTAAATAACGGTCGCCAGGTTGGATAATTTAGCCGAGATGGAAAGGCAACTTTTTCATCGCACATTTCATGATGTAAGGAGCCTAACCTCGATCGCTCTCTCTGGCAATCAATTACGTGTATGAAGATAGGCATTCCCGTCGCACAGTTTCATCCTGGTAATACTGCTGAGTATGTGTGTTCCGCATTGGCAGAACTTGGGCATGAAGCAGTCATTCTGGCACCGGCGCAGTTCTATCGGGATCTAAAAGAGCAGCGCTGTGACCTCTTCTTCTGCGTAGATTCCGGCGAGCCGCTAAATATGGCGGAGGCCTCAATCGCCCAGCTTCCGCTCGATCGGGTGGCCTTCTGGTTTATCGATTATCGCCACAACAAGGACCGGCTGACACGCACGCCCCCCGATGCGGAAACTGCTCGGGCGCTGCAGCAGCGGGGCGGCTGGATCTTTCAGTCGCAGTATGAAGATCAGCAAGATTGTTTAGGCCAAGGGATGACGAGGGTATCATGGCTGCCGCTTGCGGCCGACCCCAAGGTGTGGAGCGACACGCCGATTGTGCCCAAAGACTTCCACCTCGGGTTTGTAGGCAACGTGTGGGATGCTGGACGAAAGCAGGTGCTAGAACTTTTGCTGCGCACGGCAGGGTTAAAGTTCGGATTTCAAGGACACGGTAAGGCATGGAAAGAGGATGGCGCCGCGTTGCTGCGGCGATGTTTGGTCGGTTTTAACATCAGCTCTTTCTACGGGCAGCCAGTCGCTTTTGATATCAATATGCGCGTCTTTGAAACGCTGAGCTGCGCCGTGCCGTTATTCACCAATAGCGTGCCTGCGCTTAAGCGCCTATTCCCGGAACCGGTGCCGTTTGTGCGTACCTATGATTCAATCGAGACACTCATCCCTCGTCTACGCGAGGCGCTGAGCGACCCCACCTTTGTGCGCTCGGGAGCGCTTGGCCGCGAGTATATCTTAAAAAATGCCACCTATACGGCACGCATGTGTGAGGCAATTACGGTATTGCAGGGTGCTGGGGTGGTTGGGTAGTGCCCACCCAATGCACCAGCCCGGTTCCTGACCAGTGTCCGAACGAAGTGAGGTCAAGTTTGGGTCTGTCAATACTGCGCCAGATGGCGAGCATATTCCACAGGCGGATGTCGTCGAAAACAATCAGCGGCGGGCGCAAAAACTCCATCTGCGCAAAGTGCTCCAAGAAGCGCCTCTCCATCCGGCCATCTTTTCCGGCATCGACAAAGATGAGATCGGCGGCGACGAGTAAGCTTGAGAGGGATTTAAAAACGGAGCCAACGCTCAGATCGGAGACGCTCTGCGTAAGCCTTCCGTCCTCAAAGTCCTCTCCACGTAAGACCGTCTGGGGAAAACTTTGCCAGGGAGCGATATCGAAGGTAATTATGCGCCCGGTTGTCGGGAGAAACTTTTTGAGCGCCAGCGCCGAGAGCCCCGTGGCGGTGCCGATCTCGATCACGTGCTCGGGGCGCATGAGTTTTACGAGCGCGGCAAGAAGGCGGTAGTGCTCCCCGGGCCAAATGTCGGGATAGTACGGAGGCTGCGCTAAGCGCGCGCTTACCTCTTCAAGATTAATTTTTGTCGCTTCTTTGGCCGCTTCAAGCGCGATCCCCAGGAGCCATGGATTCGGCTGGGCCGGCTCATCATCAGCCGAGAAGATCATCGAGTACTCTGAATGTCTCGCGCGTAGCGGTGGTGGTGGAAATGGTGAGTTATTCATCGGCAGGTCCCGTCCTGAGATCAGTATACACATCAGGAAGTAGTGGTGCTATGGGACGGGACCTAAGAAGAAAGACAGTAAAGGTGATAAAACGGTATAGTGAAAAGCTGAAACGGTAAGTAGTGCTGGCGTCTGAGCGCGGAAAGTTTTCCCTGGAGAAACTTCCTGGGGTAAGTAGGGACGCTACCGAATGGCGTTAACTTAAGCATATGCAGCGTTTGTTTTGTAGTCCTGTCGAGGTTTTGTAAGCAGATCGTATTCCTTCGGCCTGCGTTTTTTTGCGCGCGGCTCCCAACGATCTGGGCGTAAGGGAACG